>CAJTVK010000090.1 GCA_910579645.1 uncultured Lachnospiraceae bacterium
ACCGAGCCGAAAAAGCAGTTAGAAATACCTCATTTTTGAAGCGAAACCGGACTTCCTTATGCCCGCCGGCAGCCAGTCATGCCCGGACCCCTTCTCCGTCAGCCGCGTCCTCCGCCCCACATTTCCTCGCCCCAACAATACACAATCCCATGCTCAAACCCAATTCTCAAACCCAATTCTCAAATTCAATCTCAAATATAATCTTAAATCCAATCTTAAACCCAATAGAAAATCAATAGAAGAAAAACCATTTACAAACGCAAAAAAGTAGTGTATAGTATTACCCAGCAAGACGCAACGGAGCGCAGATAAGCTTCGCTGCGTCTTTTTATGCACAGCCCTGTGCAATTGCCAATACAGGGGATTGGCAAGAAAGGAGAACCGAAATGTTTGATGTAAAAATGACAGTGCCCAAAGCACCGCTCCATCGGGCGGAGTTTGAGCATGATAACTGCGGTATTGGAGCCTGTGTGAATATCAAGGGAAGAAAAAGCCATGAAACGGTGGAGAATGCGCTGAAAATTGTAGAGAACCTGGAGCATAGGGCGGGAAAAGATGCCGAAGGGAAAACCGGGGACGGCGTAGGCATCCTGACGCAAGTGCCCCATAAGTTTCTGGTAAAGGTGACAGAGCCTCTTGGCATTGCATTGGGGGCAGAAAGAGAATACGGCGTAGGCATGTTTTTCTTTCCGCAGGATGAAATGAAGAGGAATCAGGCCAAGAAGATGTTTGAAATTATTGTGAAGAAGGAGGGGCTGGAATTCCTCGGCTGGAGGAAAGTGGATATCGTTCCTTCCGTCCTGGGCCATAAGGCGGTGGAATGTATGCCGTATATTATGCAGGGATATGTGAGGAAGCCGGCTGCGGTGGAAAAGGGGCTGGCTTTTGACCGGATGCTTTATATCGTACGCCGTATTTTTGAACAGTCCGGCGACAATACTTATGTGGTATCCCTGTCCAGCCGGACGATTGTATATAAGGGAATGTTTCTGGTGGGACAGCTGCGTACTTTCTTCATGGATTTGCAGGACCGGGATTACGAATCGGCGGTTGCCATTGTGCATTCCCGTTTTTCCACCAATACAAACCCAAGCTGGGAGCGGGCGCATCCCAACCGCTTTATTGTCCATAACGGGGAAATCAATACAATCCGGGGCAATGCGGATAAGATGCTGGCCAGGGAGGAAAACATGGAGTCGGTGCATCTGCACGGACAGCTGCATAAAGTGCTTCCGGTGGTCAATGCCTCCGGCTCCGATTCGGCCATGCTGGACAATACGCTGGAATTTCTTGTGATGAGCGGCATGGATCTGCCCTTGGCGGTCATGATTACCATACCCGAGCCGTGGGCAAACAACCGTACCATGAATCAGCATAAGAAGGATTTTTATCAATATTATGCCACCATGATGGAACCTTGGGACGGGCCGGCTTCCATTCTTTTCTCCGACGGCGATATGATGGGAGCCGTGCTGGACAGGAACGGCCTGCGCCCTTCCCGGTATATGATTACCGACGACGATCAGCTGATTCTCTCTTCGGAGGTAGGGGTGCTGGATATTGCGCCTGCCAAAATCGTGGTGAAGGAACGCCTTCGCCCGGGGAAAATGCTGTTGGTGGATATGGTGCAGGGGAAAGTGATTGACGATGAGGAACTGAAAGAAAAATATGCCTGTGCACAGCCCTATGGCGAATGGCTGGACAGCAATCTGGTGTCGCTGAAGGATTTGAAAATACCCAACGAAAGGGTGCCGGAGTTTGCTTATGAGGAGAGACAGAGGATGCAGAAGGCATTCGGCTATTCGTATGAAGAACTGAAAACCAGTATTCTCCCTATGGCAAAGAACGGAGGCGAGGCGATTGCGGCCATGGGCGTAGATACGCCGCTGCCGGTATTGAGCAAAACCTATCATCCGCTGTTCCACTATTTTAAGCAGTTGTTTGCACAGGTTACCAATCCGCCCATTGACGCTATCCGGGAGGAAGTGGTGACTTCCACTACGGTCTATATCGGAACGGAAGGGAATATTCTGGAAGAAACGCCGAAGAACTGCAATATTCTTAAGGTGAATAACCCGATACTTACCAATACGGATTTGATGAAAATAAAGAGCATGAAGGCGGAGGGCTTCAAGGTAGGGGTGGTGCCGATTCTTTATTATAAGAACACCAGCTTGGAGCGTGCCATTGAAAGGCTGTTTGTGGAAGTGGACAGGGCATACCGGGAGGGAGTGAATATCCTGATTCTTTCCGACAGGGGCGTGGACGAAAACCATGTGGCCATTCCGTCCCTGCTGGCGGTTTCCGCACTGAATCAGCATTTGGTAAGGACGAAGAAACGGACCGGCGTGGCGTTGATTCTGGAATCCGGCGAGCCTAGGGAAGTGCATCATTTTGCTACTTTATTGGGTTACGGCGCCTGTGCCGTCAATCCTTATCTGGCACAGGAGTCCATCAAGGAACTGATTGACAGCCGTATGCTGGATAAAGATTATTATGCGGCAGTGGATGATTATAACCACGCCATTCTGCACGGCATTGTGAAAATTGCGTCCAAGATGGGGATTTCTACGATTCAGTCCTATCAGGGCTCACAGATATTTGAGGCCATTGGCATAGACTATGAAGTGGTGCGTAAGTATTTTACCAATACTGTCTGCCGTGTGGGGGGAATTACCATAAAGGATATTGAAAAGCAGACGGATGAATTGCATTCCAAGGCGTTTGACCCGCTGGGACTGGAATCCGACCTGACCTTGGACAGTCTGGGGCATCATAAGATGAGGAGCGGGGCGGATGAGCATCTCTATCATCCGGCTACTATCCATTTGCTGCAGGAGTCCACAAAACGGGGCGATTATGAGATGTTTAAGCAATATACCGGTCTGGTCAATGACGAAAATTCCGTAAAGAACCTGCGCGGACTGATGGATTTCAACTATCCGAAAAAAGGGATTCCGTTGGAAGAGGTGGAAAGCGTGGATTCCATTGTTACACGGTTTAAGACGGGAGCCATGTCCTATGGCTCCATTTCCAAGGAAGCTCATGAAACCATGGCCATTGCCATGAACCGGCTGCACGGGAAGTCCAATTCCGGTGAGGGCGGGGAAGAACCGGAAAGATTGACGGTGGGAGCCGATGGCCTGGACCGCTGTTCGGCTATCAAACAGGTGGCAAGCGGAAGATTTGGCGTGACCAGCCGTTATCTGGTCAGTGCAAAAGAAATCCAGATTAAAATGGCACAGGGGGCAAAACCCGGGGAGGGCGGCCATCTGCCCGGCGGCAAGGTATATCCGTGGATTGCCAAGACAAGGCATTCCACGCCCGGCGTGGGGCTGATTTCGCCGCCGCCCCACCATGACATATATTCCATCGAAGATTTGGCGGAACTGATTTATGACTTGAAAAATGCCAATAAAGAGGCGAGGATTTCCGTGAAGCTGGTGTCCGAGGCCGGTGTGGGCACCGTTGCGGCGGGCGTGGCCAAGGCAGGGGCGCAGGTTATTCTGGTATCCGGCTATGACGGCGGGACCGGCGCGGCACCGAGGAATTCCATCCACAATGCAGGCCTGCCTTGGGAACTGGGACTGGCGGAAACCCACCAGACTTTGATTATGAACGGTCTTAGGAATAAAGTCCGCATCGAAACGGACGGAAAGCTGATGAGCGGGCGGGACGTGGCGATTGCGGCTATACTTGGCGCGGAGGAATTCGGCTTTGCCACGGCGCCCCTTGTGACCATGGGCTGTGTCATGATGCGGGTATGCAATCTGGATACCTGCCCGGTGGGCGTGGCCACACAGAATCCCAAGCTGCGCAGGAATTTTAAGGGAAAACCGGAATATGTGATGAATTTTATGAAGTTCATTGCGGAGGAACTGCGGGAATATATGGCAAAGCTGGGCGTGCGTACCGTGGACGAACTGGTGGGACGTACCGATTTGCTGAAAAGGAAGGAAACGCTGACGGCAGACCAGCAGAAAATTGATCTGACGCAGATTCTTTCCAATCCTTATGAGGGGAGCAGGGAAAAGGTAACTTTTGACCGGAAAAAGGTATATGATTTCCATTTGGAGAAGACTCCGGATGAAAAAGTATTGTTAAAGCAGCTTTCGGGCGCCATTTCCCAAGGCGTTAAGAAGAGCCTGACGGTGGAAGTGAAGAATACGGATCGTGCCTTCGGGACGATTCTCGGTTCCGAGATTACCAGAAAGCTGGGGGATCAGGTGGATGAGGATTCTTACCGGATTCTGTGCCGGGGAGCCGGCGGGCAGAGCTTCGGCGCATTTATCCCTGCCGGACTGACGCTGGAACTGGAAGGGGAGAGCAATGATTACTTCGGAAAGGGGCTGTCGGGCGGAAAGCTGATTGTATATCCGCCGGCGGGCAGCAGATTCCGGCCGGAAGAAAATATTATTATCGGAAATGTGGCTCTGTACGGCGCAACCGGAGGGAAAGCTTATATTAACGGCGTGGCCGGGGAGCGTTTCTGCGTGCGCAATTCCGGTGCCCGCGCGGTAGTGGAAGGCGTAGGGGATCATGGATGTGAATATATGACCGGCGGGTGTGTGGCAGTGCTGGGGCCTACGGGCAAAAATTTTGCGGCAGGCATGAGCGGCGGCATTGCTTATGTGCTGGACGAAAACAACGATTTGTACATCCGGCTGAATAAGGAAATGGTTTCTTCCCATGAAGTTTCCAGCAAGTATGACGTATTGGAATTGAAGGAAATGATAAAGGAACATGTGACATTGACCAATTCGGTTAAAGGAAAAGAAATACTGGAGCATTTCAAAGATTACCTTTCGAAATTCAAGAAAATCATCCCTTATGATTATGAAAGGATGCTGACGGCCATTGTGCAGATGGAGGAAAAGGGACTGAGCGCGGAACAGGCGCAGATTGAGGCATTTTATGCGAATAAGTCAGGGAGATAACATAGGCAGGAATGCCGCTGTGGCATTGCCGCGGAAAGGAGTGTTTGCGTCAAATGGGAAAACCCACAGGTTTTATGGATTATAAAAGAAAAGTGTCGAAGGCAGCGGAACCGAAGGAACGGATACGGAATTTCAATGAGTTTCATGAGCATCTGCCCCGGGAAGAGCAGCAGCTGCAGGGAGCCAGATGCATGGAGTGCGGGGTGCCGTTCTGTCAGGCCGGAATGGATATCTGCGGCATGACATCGGGATGCCCCTTGCACAATCTGGTGCCGGAATGGAATGATTTGGTCTATATGGGCAACTGGGAGCAGGCTTATAACCGTCTGAAAAAGACAAACAGCTTTCCGGAATTTACGTCCCGGGTATGTCCCGCGCTGTGCGAGGCGGCCTGCACCTGCGGTCTGAACGGGGAGCCGGTGGCCACGAAAGAAAATGAATATGCGATTATTGAAAATGCTTATGCGCAGGGGTATGCCAAAGCGCAGCCGCCCAGGGTGCGCACGGGGAAAAGGGTGGCTGTGGTAGGAAGCGGGCCTGCGGGCCTGGCGGTGGCCGACCAGCTGAACAAGAGGGGGCATTCGGTGACGGTATACGAGCGTTCGGACAGAATCGGAGGCTTGCTCATGTACGGAATACCGAATATGAAGCTGGATAAAAAGATTGTGGAGCGGAAAGTGAAGATGATGGAAGAAGAGGGGGTGGCTTTTATCACCGGGGCGGATGTGGGAAAGGACGTGAAAGCGGAGACTTTGCTGAAGGATTACCACAGGGTGGTGCTGGCCTGCGGAGCGTCCAACCCGCGGGATATTACCGTTCCGGGCAGGGATGCGAAGGGAATCTATTTTGCCGTGGATTTTCTGAAGGCAAATACGAAAAGCCTTTTGGATTCCGGTCTGGAGGACGGGAAATATATCGGCACGAAGGACAAAAATGTGGTTATTATCGGCGGTGGGGATACGGGCAACGACTGCGTGGGGACGGTGCTGCGCCATGGCTGTAAATCCGTTATTCAGATTGAAATGATGCCGAAAGCGCCGGACAGCAGGGCGGAGAACAACCCGTGGCCGGAATGGCCGAAGGTGTGCAAGACGGATTACGGCCAGGAAGAAGCCATCGCTGTATTCGGCCATGATCCGCGGATTTATGAATCCACGGTAAAAGAATTTGTCAAGGATAAGAACGGGAGCCTGAAAGCGGTGAAAATCGTAAAACTGGTTTGGGAAAAGGAGGAAAAGACCGGGCGTATGGTCAGGAAGGAAGCCGCCGGCAGCGAGCAGACCCTTCCGGCAGAAATCGTGCTGATTGCTGCCGGGTTCCTGGGCAGCCAGAAGTATGTGGCGGATGCTTTCAGGGCGGAACTGAATGAACGGACGAATGTAAAGACCGCAGCCGGAGGGTATGAGACCAGCGTGAAGAATGTCTTCGTGGCAGGCGATATGCACAGAGGACAGTCGCTGGTAGTCTGGGCAATTCGGGAAGGCCGGGAGGCGGCCAGGGCCGTGGACGAGAGCCTGATGGGGTATAGTAACCTGATGGTTCAGTAGGGGCATCGGCTGTGCCGGTATTTGCTGTTTGTTCCGGCGGGCAGCGGGTAAAATGTTGATAAATAAAAAGAGGATGAAACCTTGTGATTGCTGCGGCGGTCACAGGGTTTTTGACTGTTGCTGCCTATGAGCAGGACTTTCCTAAGGAACTGTTAAGAAATAACTTTTCAATAGTGCGCAGGTTTTTTCTTCGAGAGTGCCGCTCAAAAATCAGGCGCATAGCGGGTTATGTAACTGATTTTTGAGTAGTGCTATCGGAGAAAAAGATTTGCCTCTTTATGCGGTTGAGGAATTGGGGGCAGTTATAGGAAGGCCGGAATAAATTGTAATGGAATTGCGGTTGCGTCTGTGCTAATATAGGGTGAGGGAACAAAAGAGAATAAGAATAATGGAATGATGGAATCAGAGGTATATAACGGCATGGCGAGGACGGCAGCGATAGGAATACAGGATTTTGAGACATTGATAGTGAATGACTACTTTTATGTGGATAAAACGGATTTCATCCGGGAGTGGTGGGAGAACGGCGACAGCGTGACGCTGATTGCCCGCCCAAGGAGGTTCGGCAAGACGCTTAACATGAACATGCTGGAACGTTTTTTTTCCGTGGACTATGCCGGACAGGGGGCGGTATTTGAGAAGCTGCGGATATGGGAATCGGAAAAGTACAGACAGTTGCAGGGGACATATCCGGTGTTAAGTATCAGTTTTGCCACTGTGAAAGAGACGGTTTTTGAAAAGGCAAAAGTAAGGATTTGCCAGATTATTTCGGATTTGTATAATCAACGGGAGTTCCTGAAAAGCGGCGGTATTCTTACGGAAAAAGAAATGAGATATTTTGACAGAGTTTCCGAGGACATGGAGGAAACGGATGCCGTGGTTTCCTTGCAAAAACTTTGTAGTTTTATGAAACGTTATTACGGGAAAAAAGTGATTATTTTGCTGGATGAGTATGATACGCCTATGCAGGAGGCGTATATGCATGGGTATTGGGATGAGATGGTAATGTTTATGAGGGGGCTGTTCAACGCTACCTTTAAGACGAACCCGTATCTGGATAAGGCGGTTATGACCGGGATTACGAGAATCAGCAAGGAAAGTATTTTCTCGGATCTGAATAACTTGGCCGTGGTAACGACAACCTCACATAAATATGAGGATGCCTTTGGCTTTACACAGGAGGAAGTGTCGGCGGCTTTGCAGGAATTTGGGCTTTCCGGCTGGGAAGGACGGGTGAGGGACTGGTATGACGGATTTACCTTTGGGCAGAAAACAGATATTTACAACCCGTGGTCCATTATCAATTTTCTGGATGCCAAGAAGCTGTCCGCTTACTGGGCCAACACCAGCAGCAACAGTCTGGCGGGGAAGCTGCTCCAGGAGGGGAGCGGGGACGTGAAGCAGACCATGGAAAGGCTGCTGAGGGGCGGGACGCTGCGCACGAGAATAGACGAGCAGATTGTGTTCAGCCAGCTGAGCCGGAACGAATACGCAATATGGAGCCTGCTGCTGGCCGGCGGCTACCTGAAGGCGGAGGAGCATACAATGGATGCGGACACGGGAAAGGAAGAGTATGTCCTGCGGCTTACGAACAAGGAAGTGCGGCTGATGTTCGAGAACATGGTGGTGGACTGGTTCAGGGCCTACACGCCGGATTACAATGAGTTTGTCCGTGCGCTGCTGCGGGGGGACCTGGAAGCCATGAACGAGTACATGAACCGGGTGACCTGTGATACGTTCAGCCATTTCGACACAGGCGGGGGGCCTTCGGAAAAGGCCAGGCCGGAGCGGTTCTACCACGGGTTTGTGCTGGGGCTGATGGTGGACTTGTCGGACCGATATGCCGTGACATCCAACCGGGAAAGCGGCTTGGGGCGCTATGACGTGATGCTGGAGCCGCGCAGGGGGAACGAGGAGGACGATGCGGTCATAATGGAATTCAAGGTGCGCCGGCCGCAGAAGGAAAAGAACCTGGAGGAGACCGTGCAGGCTGCACTGCGTCAGATTGAGGAGAAGAGATACGCGGCGGCCTTGGAAGCCAAAGGGATAGGGGCAGGACGCATCCGGAAATACGGGTTTGCCTTTGAGGGGAAGGAAGTACTGATCGGGCAATGTACCGGCGTTTTTCGAAGAACCGAGTAAGGAACCGTTTAAAAATAACTTTTCATATTGCTTGTCTTTTTCTCCGATAGCACCATTGAAAAGTTATTTCTTAACGGTTCTTAAAATACATCATTCCGGAAGAGGGCCGCGGCCTAACTGAATGACATTGCGTGTGAACAGTGACGCGGCTTGAGCCTGCGGACTTTTGGCAGAATCAAATAGTTGGAAGAATGTTATAAAATAAAACCTATTTTGTCAATACAATAATCTAAGGATAATATGTTCAAAAAAAGGAATAAAAATAGCGTGGTTTATTTATGAAGTGGAGAAATCATACTGTTTTATGTGAAATCCAGAATATTAGTACAGATAAAGTGTGTTTTTTTATGTATCAGTTGAAATGATCTTTTGGAAAGAACAATCTACGATACATAAAAAACACTAAATTTATGTGATTTTCTAGTTTGTGCGGATTGTTGCTTATATTTTAGACAGTCTTATCTGATCCTATATAACATAAAACTTTGTTACATAATCTGCGGCTTAATCTGATATTCTTGTTTAAAAGTATATTCAGACATTGTTCGATTTCCTCTGCAGATAAAATTTTTTTATCGTATGCAAGCATGAAAATGCCAAGCGTGCCAATATATTCAACTGACATTTTTTTTGCAACACTGCGTCCTTTGTGTTCGTCAATGAGCAGTAAGTCGGCTTGTTTTTCATCATAAATTATCAATGCTTCGCTTTCTCCCGCATTAAGCCCCGTTACATCCCTTAATATTCTTACAGATTTCAAATTTTTTGCTTTTTCAACTCTTAAAAACGGACATTCGGCAATTTTCTCCTTTTCGTCTATAAATAAGGGATTAATGGTTAATTCATTATAAACGGCCTCGGGAATAATTACACTCTCATAGAGTTTCTGCAGCAAATCCAGTCTGCCGGCTTTTAGCAGAGAAAGGATTGGCGTAGTATCAGAAATAACTATCATATGTTTTTCCCTGCCAGTTTTTTTACGGTATTGACTTCTTCTTCAAATTCTTCATCAGTCATATCCAGATAGGGTATTCCTAAATTCCCGTATAATTCTATCAACTCTGCTTTATGCATTCCTAACAGTTCAGCAGCTTTCCCATGTGATATCGTATCGTTTGCTATGCTTGGATAGATTAAAAGTGCATTGCGCAGCTGTTCTGTAGTGGTGTCCATTATATAAGTTTTGGCACTAGCGGGAATTCTAATTTTAATATCTGTCATTAACATTTGCGCACCCCTTCCTTTATCATTATTTATTATGATGCAGCCTATATAGGCATCGTTTGATTCTATTAAATTTATTATATTCGTTACAGTTGCATTTTACAAGGAATTTTGAATGCAATGATAATTTTTAAGACACGCTCTAATATGCCATGAAGCTGCTCCGGGAAGAAGGAATTCTTAAAAGAGAAGGTTCCGGGAAGAAAGGGATTTGGATTATTGAGGATTAGAGCATGATGCCGTATGTATGCGGATGGTCATTGCCTGAGACGAGGGGGTGTCGCAAGTTTGATGGTTTGCTGCTTGCGGCGGAGCCTTTGGCACTTGGAGGCAGTATGTTCCGTTACCGCCCGAAACAGTAGGTGGATTATTGCCTGTTTTTATGATAAGATATATGTAGATTCGGGTTTGAGCCGGTAAAAGCCTAACATAAGGGGAATGAATAACCGGTAAAAGTTTATATAATCACAAGAAGAAGGAGAGAGGTACGCAGATGAAGTACAATTTTACGGATATCATCAATCGGAACGGAAAGGATGCCATTGCCGCGGAGGTAATCCCCTATGAAGGCATGCAGGTGAAGGAAGGATTCAGTAGGATTCCCATGTGGGTGGCGGACATGAATTTTGCCACGGTTCCGTCGATTCCCCAGAGGATTGCGGAGAGGGCAGCGCATCCCCTGTATGGCTATTTTAATCCGAAGGAGGAGTATTATGACGCTATCATCCGCTGGCAGCAGAAGCGGCATGGCGTGCAGGGGCTGGATAGGGAATGTATCGGATATGAGAACGGTGTGTTGGGCGGCGTAATCAGCGCATTGAATGTGTTCTGCTCCAAGGGGGACAAAGTATTGCTCCATTCCCCTACCTATATCGGATTTACCGGAAGTCTTGGGAATAATGGCTATGATATGGTGCTCAGCCCGCTGAAGAGGGATGCGGACGGCGTCTGGCGGATGGATTTTGAGGATATGGAGAAAAAACTGAAAGAACAGTCCATTCATGCGGCGGTATTCTGTTCCCCACACAATCCCTGCGGCAGGGTCTGGGAACGTTGGGAACTGGAGCAGGCCATGGAGTTATTCCGGAAATATGATGTGATGGTAGTGGCGGACGAAATCTGGTCCGACATTATTTTGGAAGGAAACAGGCATATTCCGGTGCAGACCGTGTCGGAAGATGCGAAAATGCGTACCGTTGCGCTTTATGCTCCGTCTAAGACCTTTAATCTTGCAGGGCTGATCGGCAGCTATCATATTATTTATAATCGGCGGATTCGGGACAGAGTGCGCAAGGAATCCTCCCTGTCCCATTATAATTCCATGAATGTGCTGTCCATGTATGCCCTGCTGGGTGCGTACGGGGAAGAAGGGGAAGAGTGGACGGACGAACTTTGCCGGGTGCTGAGCGGGAATGTAGCCTATGCCTGCGATTATATCGGCAGGAACTTCCCGGGAGTTTCGGTTGCCAAGCCCCAGGGAACCTATATGCTGCTTCTGGATTGCAGTGAATGGTGCAGCAGGCATGGGAAAACCATTGACGAGGTGCAGCGGGCAGGCGTGGAAGTAGGAGTGATCTGGCAGGACGGAAGGGCTTTTCACAGTCCTTGCGGAATCCGCATGAATCTGGCATTGCCGGAGCAGCTGCTGCGGGAGGCCATGGAACGGCTGCGGGCATATGTATTTATATAGAAGGCCGGAGAAATGAAAAAATATATCAGCGGATGGAATTCCATTACAAAGAGAATTGTCCTGATCCTTATATTGCTGATATTGCCGTTTAATGTGGTGTCTATTGTCACCACAATGTATTCGCTGCGCAATGCCAGGCTGCAGACGCTTTCGGCCATGGAGAATCTGTCCGTCCTGGCCATGCAGCAGCTGGACAGCCGGCTGGCAGCCATGAACGATCTTTTCTACAGCATGGACAGGACAAATCCCGGTTTCCGGCTATATAAGAAACAGGGAATCCGGGACGGCAGCCTGGTCATGGCAGAAACCGAGTTGGCTTCTTATTTCAATACGGTGGTGGAAAACAAAGCGTTTGCGGATGTGCTGTTCTGGAAGAGCACCGAGTATGACAGGATTTATATCGGCATGGACGGGCTGGAAAATCCAAAGACCGATAAAATATATGCGGTTAAGGGAGAAATAAGGGATTTTCTGGAGACAGAGGAAATCGGGCAATACAGCCGTTGGAAGATAGCGGAAATCGGCGATATGACTTGGCTTATGAAATGCTATATTCACGGAAGCGGCTTTTATTACGGAAGCATGATTTCACTGGATGAGGTGGAGCACAATCTGCGGAAAAGTTCTTCTTTCAAAGAAATGGAGATTGTATTTTCCGACGGGGAAGAGGAAACGTCAGTGCCGGAGGGGCTGCTGTGGGTGGAAAGCAGAAGTGAGGCGGGACATTGCCGGATGCAGATGCGGGTACCGGAAAGCGAGGGGTATACGAGTCTTTCGCCGTTCCAGATGATGTGCTTTGGCTTTGCATTCCTGTATATTCTGCTGATTCCGCTGCTGATTTACCTGATTCACAGGATGATTCTGCAGCCACTGAAAAATGTGAGCCGGGCAATGGAGAGGCTGCGCAACGGAGAGCAGGATTACCGGATGGCGGTAAGCGGGCGGGATGCGGATGAATTTGCGGCTGTGGGCAGGACTTTTAACGATATGGCGGATCGGATCAGGGATTTACGGATTGCCAATTATGAAAAGGAACTGGAAAGGCAGAGGGTGGAACTTAGGAACCTTCAGTTACAGATAAGGCCCCATTTTCTGATGAATATGTTTAATCTTCTTTACAGCTTTGCCCAGATTGAAAATTATCAGAATATTCAAAAACTTGCCTTGTACCTGTCGGAGTATTTCCGTTATCTGTTTCAGAACGGGAGGGATTTGCAGCCTTTCGGGCAGGAACTGAATCTGATTCGGAAGTATATGGAAATTGCCGCGCTCCGTTATCCGGATTGCTGTGAGACGGTTTATGAAATAGACCCGGAGGCTTTGGACGTGGAGGTTCCGCCGCTGCTGCTCCATAATTTCGTGGAGAATATTTTTAAACATATTGTGGACTATGACAGAAAGCTGCATCTTAGGGTGGAGGCGTATACCGACGGGCAAGAGGCCACTTTCCTGATTGCGGACGACGGGCCGGGCATGGAACCGTGGATGGTGGAAGATATTAACTGCGGGAATTTCGCACGGAGGAAGGACGGCAGGGTTCATGTGGGAATTGAAAATTCTTACCGCAGGCTGAAATATTTTTACGGGGAAAAGGGCAGTCTGACCGTAGAATCGGAACTGGGTCAGGGAACTTGTTTTTCCGTGATTATCCCTATATCTTAGGTGTCTTGGAGTGTATTTGAATCATTGCTCTCTCGTCATGCGCAAGAGACATGGTATGCTCAGGAGACATGGCATGCTGCGGCAGATAGGGAAAAAGGATTTTGGAGCATGGCCGATGGAGGATACTTATGAATTTATTGATTGTGGATGATGAGATTGTGGCGGTAAAGGGGATGATGGAGGGGATTGACTGGAAGGAATGCGGCGTGGACGGCAGCATCTGGACGGCTTATAATGCGGAACGGGCTATCCGGGTGCTGAATACGCAGCAGGTGGATCTGATGCTCTGTGATATCGAAATGCCGGGAGCCAGCGGACTGGATTTGCTGCGGGCTGTGCGGAAGGCCGATGGGGATATGGCCTGCATTTTTCTCACCTGCCATGCCAGTTTTGCTTATGCCCAGGAGGCAATTTCCCTTGGGTGCATGGATTATATTTTAAAGCCTGCGCCATATGAGCTGATTGCGGAGAAGGTGAAGAAGGCCTGCATGGATTTACAGAAGAAGAAACGGGCACAGGTGCAGGAGAAATATTTTTCCGGGCAGCCCGAGGAACCGGACGGGGAAGCCAGGAGGAACGGGAAAAGCCCGAAAGAACTTACACGTCAGGTAGAAGAGTATATCCAAAGGCATCTGCGGGAGAGCGAACTGTTGGTGAGCGATATTGCGGATAATATGTATCTGAACAAGGATTATTTAAACAGGGTCTTTAAAAAGGAGCGGGGGATTTCCATCAGCCAATATCTGATTCAGGAGAGGATGAAACTGGCGGCGGCGCTTCTGGAAGACGGGAAGAGCAATGTAAATACCGTGGCGGAACAGGTGGGCTATCATAATTATCCATACTTTGCCTCTTCGTTCAAACGTTACTATCACTGCACGCCGTCCCAGTATCAGAAGGAGCATGGGCAGTGAGGTTTTTTCCGGAAGGGAAGAGGCGCAGGGGCTTATTGGGCGAATACAAATTCCAATGGACTTGTAAGTATGCTGCTGCAGACGGGGGATGCAGAGGCAAAAAAGACGATGGAGGATTTGCTTGCAGGGAAAAGCTTCAAGGCACACGACGGAGAGAAAACGCTGGAGGATACCGTTGCGAATGCGCTTGCCCGGATTGAGGAAAAGCAGTATGAAGCGGCACTTATCGCTGACGGTTTTGAGGCGGGGAGCATTCGGAAGTATGGCTTTGCATTTCAGGGGAAAAAGTGCCTGAACGGTAAATCGGAGTGTGCTTGGGCATGCATAGCCCTGCTTTGCAGAATTTATAGAAAAACGACTTTATATCGGAATTCTGTTCTAATGTATGAGAAGGGTTCCGAAATAAAGTCGTTTTTTTAATGTGACAAGGTCGGGTCTGCAAATATTATTTTGCAAGGAGTTTGGTATACTTGGTTCAAATACATTTTAAGGGAAAAGGAAGAAAGGAAAAGAAAATGAAGAAGAGGGAAAGGACTTACAGCGGCACAAAAAGCAATGAGATTTCGGAACGGGAAATCAGGAACCGGCAGATAGCCCGGCAGGCGGCGGCAGAGGGAATCGTCCTTCTGAAAAACGAGGGATTGCTGCCCATCGGGAAAGGCAGTAAAGCGGCTTTGTTCGGAGGGGCGGCGGTGGCTACCGTGAAAGGGGGTACCGGTTCCGGTGACGTGAATGAACGTGAGGTAGTGAGTATTTATCAGGGATTTGCGGATGCCGGCATAGAACTGACGAACCGGGAATGGCTGGACAGCTTCCGGGAAATATACAGGAAAGCGAGGCGGGACTGGAGGGACGGCATTTTGACCAAGCTGGCGGAGAGCAAGGGCAGCAGGCTTTTGGATATTTATTCATCTAATGTTTTTCATATGCCCACGGGCCGGCCTATGAAAACGGAGGATTTGGATGGGGCGGACATTGCTTTTTATGTCATAGGCAGGACGGCGGGGGAAGCGGCAGACCGTTTTGCCCAGGCCGGGGATTATTATCTGACGGAGCAGGAAAAAGAGGAACTGGCTTATCTGTCCGCACATTGTGATAACCTGGCCGTGATTGTGAATGCGGGAGGACTGATTGATTTGGAATATATTCTGGGGCTGCGTAACATGAAGGCATTGCTCAGTATCGTGCAGCCCGGTATGGAGGGCGGCCATGCTTTGGCAGACTTGGTGACCGGAGCCGTGACGCCCAGCGGGAAACTGACGGACACTTGGGCCATGTCCTACCAAGATTATCCTAATGCGGATACGTTCAGCCATCGGGACGGGAATGTGGAGAAAGAATATTATGCGGAAGGTATTTATGTGGGATACCGGTATTTTGACCGTTTTGGGAAGGAAACGGCCTATCCTTTCGGTTTTGGTTTGTCTTATACGGAGTTTTCCATGGAGCCGGCGGCGGAAGAGAGGGTTGTTTTCGGGGCGGACGGTATATCGGACCGGATTGCCGTGAAGCTGTCGGTAACGAATACGGGAAGCCGTTATGCCGGCAAGGAGGTGGTGCAGGTTTATGCATCCTGCCCGCAGGGCGGGATGGAGAAGGAGTACAGGCGGCTCTGCGGATTTGCCAAGACAGGCTTGCTGCAGCCCGGACAGAAAGAGGACGTGACGGTCATCTTCGACAGCAAGACGCTTGCTTCTTACGATGAGAGGCAGTCTGCCTGGGTGGCAGAGAAAGGTTGGTACGGAATCTGGGCAGGAAATTCCTCCCGAGACCTTGTATTGATTGCGGTGCTGGAAGTCCGGGAAGATACGGTAATTGAGAAAGTACGGCCTATCTGTCCGTGCCGGGAAAACGTAGCGGAATTATCCTGTCCGGAGGAACTGCGTCTGCGGAAAGAGAAGGAATGGCACCGTTTGGCAAAGGAGGGACATATTCCGGTGTTTGCTTTTACTCCTGCCAAACAGAGCCTGCCGGAATATCCCGAGAATCCTTTGGCACGGGAAGCCGAAGAATTGACAGGGCGGCTGACGGACAAAGAATTGACTGCCATGGTCATCGGAGAAGTGAGCAAAGGCCAGGGACAAGCATTGGGAGCCGCGGGCATTATGGTGCCGGGAGCCGCAGGGGAGACCAGCAGCGCATTGGAAGAAAAATACGGCGTGCCGGGGGTATCTATGGCGGACGGGCCGGCGGGGCTGCGTCTGATGAAATCATATGAGGTCAATCCGGAGACAAAAGAAGTCTACAGTGAGGGGATATTAGGAGCCTTGGAGGGCGGTTTGTTTTCCTCCGGAGACCGGCATGAGGGAACGGATATATATTATCAATATTGCACGGCGATTCCGGTGGGTACCCTGCTGGCGCAAAGCTTCAATACGGAGCTTATGGAAGCGGTGGGGCGTGCCGTCGCGGAGGAAATGCAGGAATTCCATGTATCTTGGTGGCTTGCGCCGGGCATGAATATCCATAGGAACCCGCTGTGCGGCCGTAATTTTGAATATTATTCCGAGGATCCCACGGTGAGCGGGCAGATGGCGGCAGCCATTACCCGGGGGGTGCAGAGCCTGCCCGGCGTGGGGACGACCATTAAACATTTTGCCTGCAACAATCAAGAGGATAACCGCATGGGTTCCGACAGCATTGTATCGGAGAGGGCGCTTCGGGAGATTTATCTGCGCGGTTTCGAGATTGCCGTACGGACAGCCCAGCCCATGGCAATCATGACTTCCTATAATTTGATAAACGGCGTACATGCGGCAAATAACAAGGATTTATGTACGCAGGCGGCAAGGAAGGAATGGGGGTTTAAGGGTATCATCATGACGGACTGGACAACTACCGAGGCACGGGGCGGCAGCGAGTCCTGGAAATGTGCTTGGGCGGGCAATGACCTGATTATGCCCGGCAGTCTCCATGACAGCGGGAACATTCTGCAGGCCTTGGCCGACGGGGCGTTGAACAGGGCGGACTTAGAAGCCTGTGCCGCCAGAATGCTCACGGTAATATTCCAGACATCGGCATACGAGGATGCCGTGCCTTACGGGGAGCAGTTCGGGCAAAACATGGCGTAAATGGGTAATGCGGCGGCATCGCTGACCGATGACAACGCGCCACTGACACAAACAGCATGTGCTGATTGATTGAGGATCCATGCAATGATATATTAGTCGGAAAAGTGAAAGCAGAGGTCGGAATTCCGAAGGAAGCGAGGTCGGAAAATTGAAACGAGAGGTCGGCTTCCGGCGTTGTCCGGCGGCATATCATCCGCTATAATCGGATTACAAGCTGAAACGAAATACTTGTTATTCAACAACAGCGTGAGAGCAAATGCGGTACTGGAAAACAGCATTGGCGCGTACGGTGCCCGGAGAAATTGCTGGCTAAGCATATCAGACAGAAATTTCTCTGCTGGGGATGGCGCTGGTAAGGCGAATGCGGTACTGGAAAACAGCATTTGCCTGTACAGTGCCCGGAAAAATTGCTGTCTGAGAATATCAGACAGAAATTTCTCTGCCGGGGATGGCGCTGGTAAGGCAAATGCGGTACTGGAAAACAGCATTTGCCTGTACAG
>CAJTVK010000091.1 GCA_910579645.1 uncultured Lachnospiraceae bacterium
TCTGACCTTCGAAAAACGCCGGCACTTAGGCGCTGTATTATAGCGCCTTAGTACCGCTGCGTTTGCCGCAGAGCGAAAGCGGGTCAGAAAAAGACATAGTATACTGCCCCTGCCGCCCGCTGCCTGCCACCCGCCCCAATCCGCCTGCCCCTATACCCGCCCCCGCCCCGCCGCCGAAGCACTTTAAATTTGATTTACGGCCACTTTTTTGAAAGTATGCTGTACATTTCAGCATTTTATGGTATACTCAAAAAAGAACGAAAAGATTAGGGAGACGAAAGACATGGAAAAGGACGAGAATTACATGCAGGAAATAGCGGACGGATACCGCCCGGATGTGGAATGCCTGATAAAATATATCCCATGGCTGGAGGCAAAAGCAGGCACTGACACAGTATCCAGCATATATTCCGGGGAAGGGATTGCCAAACACTCCATTACCTTCCCGGTATATGACAGCACACTGATGAGCCTAGTGCAGGATGCGCGCCGGACACAGCTTTTGGACAGAAACTATGCATATGTGTACACCAGAAACAGAATCCGTACGGTAAAAGAAGAACAGGCCTATATCGAAAAAGCGACCATCCGGCAGATGGACGGTCTGAGGGGAATTCTGTCAAAATATATCCTTGGAGGCATGACAAAGGGAACTGTCTGGACGGAAGGGGTTACCAACGGCTCCATTCTCAGAGTCCTCCTGAAAATGCAGGAAATTCTGGATTATTGGAAAAGAAGATAAGCGGGGAGGAGAAGCCGGAAAGAGGTACCGGGAGATAAGAGGTTACATCAATGAGTGAGAAATCGGAACAGAAGAAACAATTTATTGTAGATACGGCGCGGGGGGTTTTCGCGGAAAAAGGCTATAAAAATGTGACAATGAAGGATATCGTGGATGCCTGCGGCATCAGCAGGGGCGGCTTGTACCTATATTTTTCCAGCACACAGGAGCTGTTTCTGGAAGTGCTGGGTGCGGAAGTGACAGACTCCGGGGAATCCGGCGAAATGGAGGAACTGTTCCGTGGGGATGCTTTTGCGGCGGATATTCTGGCATTGTTTCTGAAAGAACAGAAAAAGGAACTGTTCCGCAGGAAAAATAATCTTACAATAGCGGTTTACGAATATTTTTTTGCCCATAAGGTACCTAAGAAGGATCACCCGCTGAAAAAGCGGTTTGACATGGCGGTCAGGATTGTGGAAAAACTGATTGAGACAGGGACGGAAAACGGGGAATTTTACTGTGAGGACGCAAAAGGGGCGGCCAGGAATATTATGTATGTATTGGAGGGGCTTAAAATTGCGTCGCAGACAAGAGGGATTACGGAAGAAACGGTAGACCGTGAGATTCTTTACATAATGCAGGGACTGATTATTGAAACCGGGGAAGAATGACCGGCAAAGCCGGCTGTAACCATAAAAAGGATTAAATCAGGGAGGATGGTCGATTCATCATGGGAAATGTGAAGCGTATTTATGTAGAAAAGAAAGAACCTTTTGCGGTAAAAGCAAGGGAACTGAAGGAGGAAATCCAAAGTTACTTAAATATTGCGGGAGTGAAGGATGTAAGGGTATTTATCCGCTATGATGTGGAAAATCTGTCGGAAGATACGTTTGAAACGGCATGCCGCATTGTTTTTTCGGAACCGCCGGTGGATCTTCTGTACCGGGAGACGATTGAGATTCCCGAAGACGGAAGGGTATTCAGCGTGGAATTCCTGCCCGGGCAGTTTGACCAGAGGGCGGATTCCGCGGTACAGTGCGTGAAATTCCTGAAAGAGGATGAACAGCCGGTCATCCGGACGGCAGTTACTTATATGGTGACAGGCAGCATTTCCGAGGACGAATTCTGCCGGATAAAAGCTTACTGCATCAATCCGGTGGATTCCAGGGAGACGGACATGTGCAAGCCGGAGACTTTGATGACGGAGTTTGCGGAACCGGCGGACGTTTTATTGCTTACCGGATTTAAGGATATGGCGGAAGCGGATTTGCGGAAGCTGTACGATTCCCTTGGGCTGGCCATGACTTTCAAAGATTTTCTGCACATACAGAACTACTTCAGGGCGGAAGAGGACAGGGAGCCTACCATGACGGAAATCCGAGTGCTAGATACTTATTGGTCCGATCACTGCCGCCATACGACGTTCTCTACGGAACTGACGGGCGTGGAATTCGGCGAAGGATATTACCGGGTGCCCATTGAGACGACTTATCAGAGCTATCTTGACACAAGGGAGGAGATTTTCGGAGGCAGGGAGGACAAGTTTGTCTGTCTGATGGATTTGGCGCTTATGGCTATGCGGAAGCTGAAGAAGGACGGCAAGCTGGAAGACATGGAGGAATCCGATGAAATCAATGCCTGCTCGGTCATCGTTCCCGTGGAAATGGATTACGGCGAAGGGCCGGTTACGGAAGAATGGCTTGTGTTCTTTAAAAACGAGACTCATAACCATCCTACGGAAATCGAGCCTTTCGGCGGTGCGGCCACTTGTCTCGGGGGAGCAATCAGGGATCCGCTTTCCGGCAGGGGGTATGTATATCAGGCAATGCGCGTCACTGGCGCGGCAGACCCTACGGTGCCGGTGGCAGAGACGCTGAAAGGAAAACTCTCCCAGAAAAAGCTGGTGCGCGGCGCGGCGGGCGGATATTCCTCTTACGGTAACCAGATTGGGCTTGCCACCGGCTATGTGAAGGAAATTTACCATCCCGACTATGTGGCCAAGAGAATGGAAATCGGGGCTGTCATGGGCGCGGCGCCAAGGAGGAATGTTATCCGTGAAAATTCCGACCCGGGGGATATCATTATCCTGCTGGGAGGGAGGACAGGGCGTGACGGCTGCGGCGGGGCTACCGGTTCCTCCAAAGTCCATACGGAAAGTTCCATCGAAACCTGCGGTGCGGAAGTACAGAAAGGGAACGCGCCTACCGAGCGGAAAATACAGAGACTGTTCCGCAGGGAGGAAGTCAGCAGGCTGATTAAGAAATGCAATGACTTCGGTGCAGGCGGTGTGTCGGTGGCAATCGGGGAACTGGCGGACGGCCTGACCGTGGATTTGGATAAAGTGCCGAAGAAATATGCCGGGCTGGACGGAACGGAACTGGCGATTTCCGAATCACAGGAAAGAATGGCGGTAGTGGTTGCGCCGAAGGATGCGGAGGCCTTTTTAGGTTATGCCGCAGAGGAAAATCTGGAAGCGGTACCGGTGGCAGTGGTGACGGAAGAACCCCGGCTGATTCTGAAGTGGCGGGGAAAAGAAATTGTGAATATTAAACGGGCGTTCCTAAATACCAACGGGGCACATCAGGAAACCGGCGTAAAAGTAGATATTCCCGATGAAAAAGAGAATTATTTCCGTCGGATTGCCGGAAAGGGTGTGGCTGACGAACTGGAAAAAGGGGATGTGAAGGCGGCATGGCTGACCTTGCTGAAGGATTTGAACGTATGCTCTCAGAAGGGGTTGGTGGAGATGTTCGATTCCTCCATTGGCGCAGCTTCCGTACTGATGCCGTACGGCGGGAAATATCAGCTTACCGAAACACAGGCCATGGTGGCTAAGCTTCCGGTGCTGAAAGGGAAAACCGATACGGTGACTATGATGAGTTACGGCTTTGATCCATATCTGTCTTCTTGGAGTCCTTATCACGGTGCAATTTATGCGGTGACGGAATCCATGGCAAAAATTGTGGCAAACGGCGGAGACTGCAGAAATATCCGTTTCACTTTCCAGGAATATTTCCGCCGGATGACTTCCGACCCGGAACGGTGGAGTCAGCCTTTTGCTGCCTTGCTGGGAGCATATGATGCACAGATTGGGTATGGGCTGCCGTCCATCGGCGGTAAGGACAGCATGTCAGGAACATTTAACGATATGGATGTTCCGCCGACTCTTGTATCGTTTGCCGTAGATGTGGCGAAAGAAAGCGATATTGTGACGCCGGAACTGAAAAAAGCAGGAAACAAACTGGTGCAGTTCTGGTTTGAGAAAGATGAATATGACGTGCCTGTTTATGAAAGCGTATTGGATTTGTATCATCAGATAACGGCATTGTCAGAAGAGGGTGTTATCCTGTCCGCATATGCACTGGATGCCAACGGGATTGCGGCGGCAGTGAGCAAGATGGCTTTCGGAAATAAACTGGGCGTAAAGATAGCAGAAGAACTGCCGGTAAAAGAACTGTTTGAAAACGGAATCGGCGATATTGTGGCAGAACTGCCGGCAGACAGGCTGGAGCGGTTAGAAGGGATAGAGAACTACCGGGTAATCGGTGAAGTGACGCAAGAAGCAGGATTTTCCTACAAAGATACCTTCCTGCCGATGGAAGAGGCGCTTTCCGCATGGACCTCCGGCTTGGAAAAAGTGTTCCCTACGAAGGCGGCTACGGATAAGACAGCGGTAGAATCTCCGATATATCATGCGGATAAAGTATATATATGCAGGAATAAAGTAGCCAGACCTACCGTATTTATTCCTGTCTTCCCCGGTACCAACTGTGAGTATGACAGCGGGAAAGCTTTTGAACGCGCGGGTGCGGAAGTGGTGACCAAGGTATTTAAGAACCGTACGGCCGAGGACATACGGGAATCGGTGGAGGTGTTTGAGAAAGCCATTGGCGGGGCGCAGATTATTATGTTCCCGGGCGGATTTTCCGCAGGGGACGAGCCGGACGGCAGCGCAAAATTTTTTGCTACCGCATTCCAGAATGCAAAGATGAAGGAAGCGGTCATAAAACTGCTGCAGGAAAGGGACGGTCTGGCCTTGGGAATCTGTAACGGTTTTCAGGCGCTGATTAAGCTGGGCCTTGTGCCGAACGGCGAGATTACGGGACAGAAAGAAGATTCGCCTACTCTGACTTTCAATACCATAAACAGGCATATCTCCAGAATGGTATATACCAAAGTGGTTTCCGATAAATCACCGTGGCTGCGGGAAGCAGAGACAGGAAAAACTTATGTGACTCCGGCATCCCACGGAGAAGGGCGTTTCGTGGCACCGAAAGAATGGATAGACAGACTCTTTGCCAACGGGCAGGTAGCTACCCAGTATGCGGATCCGGAAGGAAAGGTGTCCATGGATGAGGAATGGAACGTGAACGGCTCATATGCGTCCATTGAAGGCATTACCTCGGAGGACGGAAGATGCTTTGGCAAGATGGCGCATGCAGAGAGACGGGACCATGCCGTGGCTATTAATATTTACGGGGAACAGGACTTGCGTATTTTTGAATCGGGCGTACATTATTTTACGAAATAATGAGAAACTATTCCGAGGCACACCCGATTATCCTGTGAGGGCAATCTGGGGCAGCCCCAAAAAGAGAATAGAGTAAGTTCAAATGACCTTGTAGAGAGGAAGATTCCTTTCTATGAGGTCATTTTAAGTTAGAGGGATGGAGAGAGAAAGCCTTGAAAATAAAGGGATTGAGAGGTATCAGGTGTCAATACGGTTTGAATCAGAGGGGCATGTTTCCCGTGTATTTTGCTTCATATTTATTTTTGGGAGAAATGGTTAGAGGATATGCGAGATTGCCTTTTGAGGATAATCGGGGTTGTCCCTGAACAGAAACTATGCAGAGGCATATCAATTATGGCATGAACGCCAATCCCAAGGTGTGCCTGCAAATCCTGTGCCGTACATTTCATAGAAAACAGAGTAAAGGATAATGACCTCAAAATAGGAGTGACCTCCTGTTTTGGGGTCATTCTGATGGAGAAAATTGACTTCCGTGATTGTTTTTCCTTACTTATTGCCATCGGCAAGCTTTGATAGTATACTGAAAGGGCATAATAAAAGAAAATACATAAGGAATATGGGCAGAAGAAATGTCGGGAAGGAAAAAGGAACTGGTTAACAGATTTATCATTGATTATTTTATATTATTCATCACATGGTGCGGAATGTTCAGAAGGAGTTTTAACTGTGATACGTTATTCCATTATGCGCATCCTGAAGTTGACATTATAGGGAGGTGTGAGGGAGGGCGTTACCTTTCCGGGTTATTGGATTATATTCTTTACCGGTTTGGGAGAACTACGGCAGATCATACGGGGATTACCGTGATGATTGCGGTTTTTCTTCTGGCAGCGGCGGTATGGACGGTGCAGGCAAGTTTTGAGGAAAAGATAAATTGCCGCAATATTTACGGGAAAATTGCTTATCATGCTATTTTTGCGCTGCTGTTTTCCAATGTGCTGTTTTCCGAGTCGCTGATGTTCGGGGAATGCTCTCTGATGTTCGGCCTTGCATATCTTTTTGCGTCCATCGGGGTCCGGTTATTTACCGGAAGAAAATATGGCGCAGCTTTCCTGCTTTTTTTATGCTCTGCCATGGAATATCAGGTGGCGGTGGCATATGCGGCAATTATATTGTCTGCCTGGATTTTTATGCAGAATGACTACAAGATTACGAAGCGGACTGTGGGGCAGGAATTGCTTTGCGGCTTTTCCGCATTCGGTGCAGGACTGATTGATATGGTAAGCATTCACTTGCTTGTAAAGCTGGGCATTCTGGAATCGGCGGAGAAGAATGCGGGCATGGGTGATCTCTTAGGCAAAATATTGGTATGCATAAAAGATTTTTCCGTTCTTTTGGGAGACAGCCGGGGATTGCTGCCAAAGGTGTGGCTGCCGCTGTTGGTTTTTCTTTTTGCCGGCGGGATTACGCTTCGGAAATTCATAAAAGAGAAAAACGGAATGGCTGTTCTGTATTACTGCCTGCTGATGGCGGCTATGTTCCTCATGGTCTATGCATTGCCTATGGCGCAGCTGGAGATTATGCCATATCCAAGGATGGTATGGATTTTTTATGTGGTGCAGACAATGGCCTTGCTGATTGCTTTCCGTTTTACGGAAGGAAAAGCCATGTGCTATATCTGCTGCGGATACTTGGCGGTGCAGATTATGTTCTGCCAGTTTATTGTAATGAACCATATGCTGAGCAATACGCTGGACAAAACCTATGCTATGATGTTCTATGAAGAAGTGGAGAAATATGAGGCAGAGACCGGCATTACGGTAAAGAGGCTGGGGGTGGCAAATGACATAGATGCCCCCCAAAGCTATAACAGCGTTCATTATAAGACAGACCAGATCAATGAAAGGGCGCTTGGGATTGTAACCAATACTTTGGTGGATGTGATAACCGGGAGGGAATTTGAGAAAGTGCCGATGGACGAAGAAGTATACCGGGATTATTTTGCAGGGAAGGATTGGGATTATTTTAATGCATCCGAGCAGATTGTTTTTGTCGGGGATACGGCATACTGGATTATTTTCTGAGACAGGGAATCCGATATTTAATATGTAGCAGTTCACTTAGGCTTGGCAGCTGCGCAGTCATAAAACCCCAAATTGATTTCCGTGTACATTAGCATGGAACGATTGATATTTTTGTGCGGATTAAGTATAATGAAAACAGTGCAATAAAGATTTCTGTGGTTTAAAGTGTGTTTTCAGGTTGCTTTTTGTCAGATGCTCAAAAGGTTATATATTCAAGAGGATATATGCAGCGTGTAAGTGGCTGAAAGGAATTTTAAGGCACACGCTGAAAAAGCCGGTTACCGTAAGCATAGTAATATACAAAAGAAAGGAAGGGAAAATGGCAGATACTAATTTAGCGCAGGCTGTTGAGGCGGCAGATGGTGCAAGCTTTTATGATACAAATATAAAATTCCTGCTTGCAGATAAGCAAATATTGGCATGGATTTTAAAATATGCTGTCCAAGAGTTTAAGGATATGACGATTACGGATATTATGGACAGTATTGGTGAAGATATTGAAGTTGGGACAAAGCCGCTGGATGCAGGACTCTCAAACATGGGACGTGTCAATGCATTAGGTACGGAAGACAATATTCCCGGTGAGGGAAAAATTTTCTTCGATATCCGTTTTACAGCATATCATCAGGATACGGAAATGAAATTTTTAATTAATTTAGAGGCGCAAAGAACATCAGATCCTGCTAAATTAGGATATCATTTGGAAAACAGGATAATATTTTATCTGGCACGGATGATTTCGGCGCAGAAGCAGACCGAATTTTATCACAGCGATTACGATAATTTAAAAAAAGTCAGAAGCATTTGGCTATGTTTGGACAATAATGAGGACGGTGACTCCATGGAAGAGATTAGCCTCAGTAGGAATGCTGTTTTTGGAAATAGAACTAATGCCTATGACATAGACTTGATGCGTGGTATCATTATCCATATAAGAAACGGAGAAATTGTGAAGGATTCCCAAAACACACTGATTTCCATGCTGGAGAAGTTGGTTTCCAACATAAGTGTGGAAGAGAAGAAACGAGTACTTACCGAGAAATATGGAATGATTATGACAACCGGACTGGAAGGGAGGATACAGACTATGTGTAATTGGTCGGAAGCGATAATGGAGTTAAGCATGGAACAGGGTATGAAGAAAGGCAAGGAACAGGGGTTACAGCAGGGGCTACAGCAGGGGTTACAGCAGGGGCTACAGCAGGGGCTACAGCAGGGGCTGCAGCAGGGGCTGCAGCAGGGGTTACAGCAGGGAATTGAACAGGGGATCGAGCAGGGAATCGAGCAGGGAATCGAACAGGGAATCGAACAGGGGATCGAGCAGGGAATCGAACAGGGTATAAAAAAAGAGCGGATAAATGCGATTGAGAGAATGATTCGGGCAAATCTGACAAAGGAACAGATTATATCCAGTGGCTATACCGAAAATGAATTTATAGAAGTAAAGAGTATTTTGTATACAACCGTATAAAATAGAATTTTGAATGGAATAGAAGTATACCATGTCTGCCAAAAAATATGCTCAGTATTGAGGTGTGTCCGGAAAATGCCTGTCAGATATGTGCCACAATTTGTGGAAGTTTAAGAACATATCTATTTGGGGCATATATGTTTTTGAACATTTATGGTTTGAGCCTATATGCTATTGTGTATATAGGCTCTTGTTTAAATGAGAGAGCCGCAGTGGCCTGTGCTGACTGATTTTTGCGTAAAGCAGTTTTTCCCCACATAAAATCTTGAACCCGCAGGAATTGTATGCTATAATTAACCAATTTGGATTTTAATGAAAGAGAGGATGGCGGGTGAGAAAGATGGATGCATTTTTAATTTTGGAAGACGGTACCGTATTCAAAGGGATGCAAATCGGTGCCCAAAAAGAAATCATCAGTGAAATCGTATTCAATACGTCCATGGCAGGTTATCCTGAAGTGCTGACAGACCCTTCTTATGCAGGACAGGCCGTCTGCATGACTTATCCTTTAATCGGTAATTACGGGGTTTGCAGGGAGGATATGGAGGCAGGGAAAATCTGGCCGGACGGTCTGATTGTCAGGGAATTGTCCAGAATGGCAAGTAATTTCCGGTCGGATATGACGATTCAGGAATTTCTGGAAATGTATGATGTACCCGGGATTGCCGGAATTGATACTCGGGCATTGACCAAAATCCTTCGGGAGAAGGGGACAATGAACGGAATGATCACCACCAATGCAGAGTATTCACTCGAAAGTATTCTTCCCCGCCTAAAGGAATACACTACCGGAAAAGTAGTGGAGAAAGTTACATGTGAACGTAAATTTGAGATAAAGGGAGTAAAAACGCTGGAAGAAAACGGCTCTTTGTCAGGCAGTGCAAAATTCTGCAGGGAAAAGTATGAAGCCGGTATTCAGGAAAAGAAGCCAAGCATGGTAAAGCGGCTGAACGGCGCGGGACTGAGGGTGGCCTTGCTGGATTTGGGCGCAAAGGATAATATTGCGGATTCTCTTGTGTACAGGGGCTGTGACGTGACGGTCTATCCGGCAATGACTCCGGCAGAGGAAATTATGAAAGATGAGCCGGACGGCATTATGCTGAGCAACGGACCAGGTGACCCGAAGGAATGTGTATCTGTAATAGAGGAAGTCAGAAAGCTGTACCATACAGAAATCCCGATTTTTGCAATTTGCCTGGGGCATCAGCTGATGGCGTTGGCAACGGGAGCCGATACTTACAAAATGAAATATGGACACCGGGGAGGGAATCATCCGGTAAAGGATTTACAGACCGGAAAGGTATATATTTCCTCACAGAATCATGGCTATGTGGTGGATACGGACAGGCTGGATCCGAAAGTGGCGGTGCCGGCGTTCATCAATGTGAATGACGGCACAAACGAAGGATTGGCTTATACGGGCAAAAACATTTTCACGGTACAGTTTCATCCGGAAGCCTGTCCCGGTCCGCAGGACTCAGGCTATTTGTTTGACCGATTTATCGAAAGCATAAAAAATGCAAAGTGCATACAGAATTCATAAAGATACTGCGAGGTTGGATGCGGTACTGGAAACAGCAGGAACCCGCCCGATGCCCGGAAGAATCACTGTATGAAGAAATCAGGCAGGGATTCTTCCATGAGGAGGGACATTGGAAGGGCGGATGCGGTACTTTAAAACAGCAGGAACCCGTCCAATGCCCGGAAGAATCACTGTATGAAGAAATCAGACAGGGATTCTTCCATGAAGAGGGGCATTGGAAGGGTGGATGCGGTACTGGAAACAGCAGGAACCCATCCAATGCCCGGAAGAATCACTGTATGAAGAAATCAGACAGGGATTCTTCCATGAAGAGGGGCATTGGAAGGGTGGATGCGGTACTGGAATAGAAAGGAAAAGAAATGCCGAAGAATCCGAATGTGAAAAAAGTGTTGGTAATTGGTTCCGGGCCGATTGTCATAGGGCAGGCGGCGGAATTTGACTATGCGGGAACGCAGGCGTGCCGCTCCCTGAAAGAAGAGGGGATAGAAGTAGTATTGGTAAATTCCAATCCGGCTACGATTATGACGGACCGGGATATTGCGGATAAAGTATATATCGAGCCGCTGACGGCCAAAGTGCTGGAGCAGATTATAGAGAAGGAAAGACCGGACAGCGTGCTTCCCACATTGGGCGGGCAGGCAGGGCTGAATCTGGGAATGGAACTGGCGGAATCCGGTTTTTTGGAAAGACATCAGGTGGCTTTGCTGGGAACCACGGCAAAGACAATAAAAAAGGCAGAGGACAGGCTGGAATTCAAAGAGACGATGGAAAAAATCGGAGAGCCCTGCGCGGCTTCCTTGGTGGTGGAAAATATACCGGACGGAGTGGCTTTCGCATCCCGCATCGGCTATCCGGTAGTGCTGCGTCCGGCCTATACGTTGGGCGGTTCCGGCGGCGGCATTGCCCATAATCAGGGGGAACTGGAAAAAATATTGGAAAACGGCCTGCGCTTATCCCGGGTGGGCCAAGTATTGGTGGAACGATGCATTGCGGGCTGGAAGGAAATAGAATATGAGGTGATGCGGGACGGTGCCGGCAATTGCATTACGGTATGTAATATGGAAAACATAGATCCGGTAGGCGTGCATACCGGCGACAGCATTGTAGTGGCTCCGTCCCAGACTCTGGCGGACAAGGAATATCAAATGCTGCGCAGTTCCGCGCTGAATATCATCAATGAATTGGAGATTACCGGAGGCTGCAACGTACAGTTTGCCCTGCATCCGACCAGCTTTGAATATTGCGTCATTGAAGTGAACCCCCGTGTCAGTCGTTCCTCTGCGCTGGCATCCAAAGCAACGGGATATCCCATTGCCAAGGTGGCGGCTAAGATTGCCCTTGGATATACACTGGATGAGATTAAAAATGCAATTACGGGAAAGACTTATGCCAGCTTTGAGCCGACATTGGACTACTGTGTGGTAAAGGTTCCCAGGCTTCCCTTTGATAAATTTCTTTCTGCCAAGCGGATACTGACTACACAGATGAAAGCTACCGGTGAGGTAATGAGTATCTGCACGAATTTTGAAGGAGCGCTGATGAAGGCAATCCGTTCTTTGGAGCAGCATGTGGACTGCCTGCTGAGTTATGACTTTTCCGCACTTTCCAAGGAAGAGCTGCTGGAGCGGATGAGGGTCGTGGACGACCAGAGAATTTATGTCATTGCAGAAGCACTCCGAAAGGGCATAGATTATAAGACTATTTATGATATCACAAGAATAGATCCGTGGTTCATTGATAAAATAGCTGTCCTTACAGAGACGGAAGAGAAACTGAAGAAAGAACCGCTGACTATAGAGTTGCTGAAAGAAGCCAAACGCATGGAATTTCCCGATGCAGTTATCGGCAGGCTGACCGGAAAGCCGGAAGAAGAGATTAAGCGGATGCGTTATGACAACGGGATTACGGCGGCATTTAAGATGGTGGATACTTGTGCGGCAGAGTTTGAGGCCGGCACGCCTTACTATTATTCCTGCTTCGGCAGCGAAAACGAGGCAGAGGAAACGGGGCAGAGGAAAAAAGTATTGGTGCTTGGCTCCGGGCCAATCCGAATCGGGCAGGGCATTGAGTTCGATTACTGCTCGGTGCATGCCACTTGGGCTTTTGCAAAGGCAGGGTATGAGACGATTATCATCAACAATAACCCGGAAACCGTAAGTACGGATTTTGATATTGCAGATAAACTTTATTTTGAACCTCTGACACCGGAAGACGTGGAAAACATTGTCAGGACGGAGAAGCCGGACGGAGCCGTGGTACAGTTTGGCGGACAGACGGCAATTAAGCTGACGGAGAGCCTGATGAAGATGGGAGTGCCCATTTTAGGTACCAGTGCGGAAAATGTGGATGCGGCGGAAGACCGGGAACTGTTTGACAAGATTTTGGAGCAATGCCGGATTCCAAGGCCTTCCGGCGGCACCGTATATACGGCTCAGGAGGCAAAACAGGTGGCGAACCGGCTGGGCTATCCGGTTCTTGTACGGCCTTCCTATGTGCTTGGGGGGCAGGGGATGCAGATAGCCATTTCCGACGGGGAAGTGGAAGAATTTATGGCAATCATTAACCGGATTGCCCAAGATCATCCTATTTTGGTGGATAAATACCTGCAGGGAAAAGAAATCGAAGTGGATGCGGTCTGCGACGGGACGGATATTTTAATACCGGGCATTATGGAGCATATTGAAAGGGCGGGGGTACATTCCGGCGACAGTATTTCCGTGTATCCGGCACAGACAATCAGCGATAAAGTAAAGCAGACCATTGCGGAATATACCAGGCGGCTGGCAAAGGCTCTGCATGTGTCAGGGCTGATTAACATTCAGTTCATTGCGGTAGGGGAAGAGGTCTATGTCATCGAGGTCAATCCCCGTTCCTCCAGGACGGTGCCCTATATCAGCAAAGTGACGGGCATTCCGATTGTGGATCTGGCGGCGGAGGTGATGCTCGGGAAAACGATAAGGGAATTGGGCTACGAGCCGGGGCTTCAGAAAGAAGCCGGCTATGTGGCGGTTAAAATGCCGGTATTTTCTTTTGAAAAAATCCGGGGCGCGGAAATCAGCTTAGGGCCGGAAATGAAATCCACAGGGGAGTGCCTTGGCATTTCAGAAACATTTCATGAAGCCCTATATAAGGCTTTCCTCGGCGCAGGCGTGGACCTGCCTAAATTCCGGCAGATGATTATCACGGTGAAGGATGCGGATAAGGGAGAGGCCATTGAAGTCGGAAGACGTTTCGAAAAGCTGGGATATACCATATATGCTACAAGAAGCACGGCAAATGCACTGAAGGAGGCCGGAGTCAATGCAAGGAAGGTGAATAAAATTCAGCAGGAGTCTCCGACTGTCATGGACTTGATTCTGGGGCATAAGATAGATCTTGTCATCGATACGCCGACACAGGGAAGGGATAAATCCAGGGACGGTTTCTTAATCCGCCGGACGGCGATTGAAACAGGGGTAAACTGCCTGACTTCACTGGATACGGCGAAAGCCCTTGTAACCAGCTTGGAAAATGTGGGCGAAGAGGAAAAGCTGACGTTGGTAGATATTGCATCTTTATGACGGCTGTATTTGGCAGGCCGGCAGATTTCGGCTGAATGACATTGCGGCGTGAACCCATGTCGCTAAGTTGAGCCGCGTCCCGGAAGCAGGTTACAGTTTAACTTAATGGCGTGATGGTGGGTGTGAACGGCAACAAGATATTGCATGGGGGAGAAAATGAGGATAAAAAGATATTTTATATTTGAATTTTCAGTGTTAAAATATTTTGTGGCGGGAATTCTGCTCTGTCTGCTTTGTCTGTTCCTGCCGGAAAGAGGGTCAGGTTTCGGAGGCGGAACAGTGGCTACGGCAGGGGAAATGCAGAGCATCGTAAGGAGCCGGATGGAAAAAATGCGGGAACTTGGCATAACGGAGGCAGATAAGGAATTAGAAGAAGTTATCCTTGCCGAGTGGACGGATTATTTGACGGAATCAGTAGATTTGACGGAAGAGATGAACCAGATTGACAGTATCATTTACTATTGCATTGGCAGCGGCGAATATGATGATGAGACTTGGGAGTGGACCCCTTCATCGGAACAGGTCTATATGTTTGACATGGAGGTATTCAACGTCGGCAGCATGTATACGGATTTCCTGCACGGCATTATGCCGCTGATGGGGGAGGAAGTGCGGATTACGGATATTGAGGAGGATCTTAGCGGCGTGGATGAGGAATCGGGAATGGGGACGCAGATCCTGCGGTTTCGGTGTAACGGGAATCCGTATGAATTTCAGGCAGAGGCCCATTATGACTGGATGGATATGAATGTAATGGATTTCATGAACGGAGTCCTGAGACAGGAAAACGCCGGTAAGCAGCTATGGGCGGCATTTGACGGCGGGCAGGGTATTATTGTTTTCTATAATACGGAAGACTGGGCAAAGCAGTATAAGAAAAAGATGGGATACAAATTAATGAGTTCCGCGGAATAGAGGTGAGAGTTCATGGCGAATCCGAGAAATTATGCGAAAGAATTGGACAAGGTGATAGAAAGGCTGGGAGAATCCGGGGAAGGCAGAAGGAAGGTACTGCTTCATAGCTGCTGCGCCCCCTGCAGCAGCTATGTGATGGAGTATCTGCGGGAATATTTTGATTTGACGGTATTTTACTATAATCCCAATATTACGGAGGCAGAAGAATATCGGAAACGTGCAGAAGAACAGAAGCGGCTTATTGCGGAATACAACAGGCAGACAGACAAAGGGGACTTTGCAGGAATGCATTCTTCCCGGTCTGCCGGCAGGATTCATATCTTGGAGGGGGAATATGAGCCGGAACGTTTTTACGGGCTGGCCAAAGGGCTGGAAACATGTCCCGAAGGAGGGGAACGGTGTTTTAGGTGCTACAGGCTGCGCCTGGAGAAAACGGCGGAAGCAGCGGCGGAACTGGATTTTGACTATTTCACTACCACACTGACTATCAGCCCGCTGAAAAATGCGCAGAAGCTGAATGAAATCGGGGAAGAACTGGCAGGTAAGTACGGGGTGGAGTTCCTTCCTTCCGATTTCAAGAAAAAAGACGGTTATAAACGTTCGGTGGAACTGTCCGGTCAGTTCGGCCTATACCGGCAGAACTATTGCGGCTGTGTATATTCGATGGCAGTCAGTCGGCATCCCGCCCGCAGACATTTGGTTTGCGGAAAACAGTATAAGCTAGTACTGCATTGCGAAAATAACAGTGAATTCAGTACTAGTACATCATTGCACACGGGCACCCAGAGGAAGATTGCCGGCAAAGGCTGACGGGTGCCCGGCACGAGAGTAGGGGAAGAGGTTTCTTCCCTACTTGATTATATTTCGGAAAGGAAGAGAAGGATGGAAAAGATTTTAGACGTAGTGTCAAAGGAGATGAAGCAGGCATTCCTTACGGCAGGTTATGACGGGGAACTGGGAAAGGTGACGGTCTCCAACCGGCCGGATTTATGTGAATATCAATGCAACGGTGCGATGGCAGGCGCGAAGCAGTACAAAAAAGCGCCGATTATGATTGCGCAGGATGTGGTGAAGGCATTGGAGGGCAGTACGGTTTTCTCGGAGGTGAAGGCGGTGAATCCCGGCTTTCTGAACCTGAAACTGAAGGTGGAATTTGTGAGAGAATATCTTGTCCGGATGCGGCAGGAAGAAAAGTTCGGGATAGTCATGCCGGAACACCCGAAGAAAATCATGATTGACTACGGCGGGCCCAACGTGGCAAAGCCGCTGCATGTGGGACATCTTCGTTCGGCAATCATAGGGGAGAGCGTGAAAAGGATTGCGCGATATATGGGGCATGAGGTAATAGGCGATATCCATTTGGGAGACTGGGGGCTGCAGATGGGGCTGATCATTACCGAACTTAAGGAGCGGCAGCCCGGCTTGGTATATTTTGACGAGGAATATGCGGGTGAATATCCGCAAGAGCCTCCTTTCACCATTTCCGAACTGGAGGAAATATACCCTACGGCCAGCGGGAAATCAAAAACGGATGCCGCTTATAAAGAACAGGCCATGGAAGCAACCTTTAAACTCCAGAACGGAGTAAGGGGATACCGTGCCCTCTGGCATCATATCATGCAGGTATCGGTGGCGGACCTTAAGAAGAATTATCAGAACCTAAAGGTGGAATTTGACCTTTGGAAGGGGGAGTCCGATGTTCATGACCTGATTCCGGCAATGGTAGAAAATATGAAGAAGGGAGGCTATGCCTATATCAGCGAGGGCGCCTTGGTAGTGGATGTGAAGGAAGAGACGGACACGAAGGAAATCCCGCCCTGCATGATTCTGAAATCGGACGGTGCTTCCTTATATAATACGACAGACCTGGCAACCATCATGGACCGGATGGAGCATATAAATCCTGACCGGATTATTTATGTGGTGGACAAGAGACAGGAATTATATTTTGAACAAGTATTCCGCTGTGCAAGAAAGACCCAATTGGTGAACCCGGAGACGGAACTGAAATTCCTGGGATTCGGCACGATGAACGGCAAGGACGGCAAGCCCTTTAAGACAAGGGAAGGCGGCGTAATGCGGCTGGAGTCTCTGGTGCATGAAATCAACGAAGAAATGTACCGTAAAATTATCAGTCAGGAATCACGTTCCATGCCGGAGCAGGAAGCGCGGGAGACTGCAAAGGTGGTGGCTCTGTCTGCATTGAAGTACGGCGATTTATCCAATCAGGCTTCCAAAGATTATATTTTCGATATTGATCGCTTTACCTCATCGGAAGGGGATACCGGTCCGTATATTTTATATACCATTGCACGCATTAAGTCTATTCTGGCCAAATATAAGGAAGCGGGCGGTCAGCTTGATGCCGTAGCCTTACAGCCCGCAGCGGGAGAGTCGGAGAAAAGCCTGATGCTGGAATTGGCGGGATTTCAGGCTATGATGGAGGGGGCTTATGAGGAAACCGCGCCTCATAAGATATGTGCTTTCATTTACGGATTGGCCAATGCTTTTAACCGTTTTTACCATGAGACTAAGATTCTGACGGAGGAAGACCGGAGCCGGAAAGAAGGGTGGATAGCACTGTTGGTGCTGGTGCGGGACGTGTTGGAAACCTGTATTGAGGTGCTGGGATTTTTGGCACCCGAGAGGATGTAGGGCTTGCGTTGGGCGGCCGCACCGGCGTTTTTCGAAGGTCTGAAAAATCAAGGGTCTGTGTGCAGGCCGGCTGTCTTGCCGCAGGGCATCGGCTGTCCGTAGGCTCCCGGGTCTGGCAGCTGCATA
>CAJTVK010000092.1 GCA_910579645.1 uncultured Lachnospiraceae bacterium
CGGCCACTAAAAAAACTCACGCACGGGCGTCCGCCTCTCAACACAACATGCAGGCTGAACTGTTATCGATTTCCGTCACATTTTCCTAAAATCACTTGTCTTTTACCAATGTATCTGCTAAACTGAATGCGGGATATCCGGCAGCGTGGCTGCATAAAAATAACTGTGATACGGGAGCAGTTCATGCATGGGAAGGAACGGAAGGGCTGCAGGGGCAGTTCTTTTTTACATATATTGTCAGGCTCGCAGGCTGCGGTAAAAAGAATGAAGGAGGAAAGGCGATGGAAGAGCAATTTGAGAAAGAACTGAAAGAAAACGGTGCGGGAGTGGATTTGGCAGTGAAACGGTTTATGGGGAAAAAGGAACTGTATAAGAAATTTCTGCTGAAATTTCTGGCGGATCATAGTTATGAGGCAATTGCGGAGCATGTGGGCGGGGAAAATTATGAAGAGGCTTTTAACAGCGCCCACACATTGAAGGGAGTCGCCGGGAATCTGGGGCTGGATCCTATCTATGAAAAAGCTTCGGAGATAACGGAGCTGCTGCGCGGAAAGCAGCCGGAAGAAGTGGAACGGGCGAAGGTGGACGCAGTGGTGGCGGAACTGGGGAAGATAAGCGGCATTTTCCGGGGAATTATTTCTAAATATGAGTAAATATGGAGGCCTAGTATGACCCGCACCAATTAACCATATGTTTCGCTTGTCTAAATTTCCATCTGCCGCGTTGTCATCGGTCAACGATGCCACCGCATCGCCTCCCTCTTCCGCCTTGCAGACTGAAAATTTATCCTGCGCGAAACATATGGTTAATTGGTGCGGGTCATACTAGTAACGGGAAATATAAGGGCGGAACAGGTGATGTCCGGGGAAAAAACATCATTCCGGAAGCGGGCTGCGGCTTAACTTAATGACATTGGTTCGGGGACTCCGCAATTGTTTTCGCGGAACCGCAAGGAGATTGACATTTAAGTCGATAAGTGCTATCATTATAGCACTAATAAAAGGTGCAACGGAAGAGGAGTGGATATGGGACGGCAGCGTATATTAATTGTGGATGACGAAGAGGTGAACAGGGAGATACTGGATACGATGTTCAGCCTGGATTATAATACTTCTCAGGCATCTAACGGACGGGAAGCAATAAATCTGATAGAGGAATACAATGACTTGGTATTGATATTACTGGACATTGTAATGCCGCAGATGGATGGGTTCGGGGTCTTGGAATATATGAAGAGACACGGACTGCTTGATAAGATTCCCGTCATACTGATTACCGGGGAAACGGTGAGGAACAGTGAGGACAGGGCATATTCTTATGGCATTGCCGATGTGATGCATAAGCCTTTTTATCCGGATATCGTATTGAGGCGGGCCAATAATATTATTGAGCTATATCAGAATAAGCGCAATATGGAAGAACGGCTGAAGGAGCAGGAAGAAGCCATCCGCGCACAGGAACAGAAAATCCGGCGGAACAATGAGTTCATGATAGATGCGCTCAGCACGGTCGTGGAGTTCCGGAGCCTGGAGACAGGGGAACATATAAAGAGAATTAAATATTTTACGAGGGTACTGCTGAAATATCTGCAGAAATATTACCCGCAATATGGACTGACGCAGGAGCAGATCGGTGAGATTACCAGGGCTGCCGCCTTGCATGACATCGGAAAGATAGGCATATCCGACGCCATATTGTTAAAACCCGGAAAGCTGACGGACGGGGAATTCGAGATTATGAAGGCACATACTACGATAGGCTGTGATATATTGCAATCTTTTTGTCAGGAACAGGATGATTTCTACAGATATTGTTATGAAATCTGCCGTCATCACCATGAAAGATGGGACGGGAAAGGGTATCCGGATCATCTGGCAGGAGACCAGATTCCGCTCAGTGCGCAGGTAGTTGCCATAGCAGATGTATATGATGCGCTGGTGAGCAAGAGAGTGTATAAAAGCGAATATGCAAATTCCGTGGCCTATGATATGATAGTAAGCGGGGAATGCGGCCAGTTTGCACCGGACGTGTTGGAATGCTTTAAGCTTGCGAAGGAAGATTTCTTTAATCTGGTGGAAGTGATAAAAATCTTGAATTTTTTGTAAAACTTGACTAAACAGAACAAAAGTCAGCGAAACAATGTAAGATGTTTGGCTGTCTTTCGTTTTGTCCGGAGGTGGAAGATTATGGAATGGAATGACGGTGGCGCATTTCCGGCGGAGGATATGCTGGAAATGGTTCTTATGTTTGACCGCAGAGGAATTATAAACTGTGCCAATGCAGCCGCCAGGGTAAAATTGGGTTATAAGGAAGAAATCTGCGGGACACATATCAGCAGTGTGCTTCCCGGTGCTTTTCAGCCGGCAGGGGAAGAGGGAGACGCAGCCGGCATATGGGGCAGCGATGTCCGCAGCCTTATGGCATACCGCAAAAATCTTACCTGCTTTCCAGTAGAAGTGAAAGTGACGGAGAAAGAGGGCTCCGGAATCCGGGTATGCATGATGAATGACTTGCTGGAAAAGGAATTCCTCAATAAAAAGATTGAGCAGATGGAACAGGAAATAGAGCAGGCATCCAAGGTGAAGTCGGAATTCGTGGCGAATGTGACCCATGAACTGCGGACGCCGGTAAACGGAATTTTGGGCAATGTACGCGAATTGCTGGACATAGAGACGGATGACCGAAAGCTGCGGAACCTGAACCTTATGGAACGCTGCTGTGAAGATATGCACAAATTAATAAATAATATATTGGACTTTTCCAAGCTGGATGCGGGTAAATTTGTGCTGGACCCCCAGAAATTTAATCTGCGGGAGATGCTGGATTATATAAAAGGGAATCATATTAACCGAATAACGGAGAAGGGGCTGGAGTTTTTCATGACGGTTTCGCCGCAGCTGCCGGAATTCGTAGTGGGGGATGAACTCCGTATCGTACAGATTCTGAACAATGTCCTGTCCAATGCGCAGAAGTTCACGTCGGTGGGGAAAATTTCCATGGAAGTGCTTCCCACGGCTGTGATGGACGATAATGTGGAACTGTTTTTCATTATCGTGGATACGGGAATCGGCATTGACAAGGCAGATCAGGATAAGCTGTTTAAAAGCTTTTCGCAGGTGGATGCATCCATATCCAGAAAATACGGCGGAACCGGATTGGGGCTGAATATCTGTAAGCAGCTGGTGGAACTGATGGGCGGCAATATCGGAATGGAAAGCATAAAAAACCAGGGAACGACGGTTTCCTTTTCCATATGGGTACAGCTTCCGGAAGAGGAAAAGGAAGTGATGGCAGCCAGAAAAGAGATGCTTCAGCCGGCCGGGCGCAGGGAGAGCGAAGAAGAGACAGGGGCCGCGCAGCTTAGGCAGTTCGGCACGGAAGCAAACAGGGAAGAACTGAAAAAGAACCTTTCCAAGCTGATTCTCTGTGTGGAAATGGAAAACTGGGAAAAGGCGGAGATGTTCATGGAGAGCATAAGGCAGCTGACGGACGGCGCCCCGCGGGAGGTGAGCATGCTGGTGCTGCGGCTTAAGATGGCGGTGCAGAAGGAAAATTATGATAAAATATCCGCCAATTTGGATAGCCTGAACGCATTGATTGATTCGGAGGAGAACTGATTATGTTTAGTGCTGAAAAAGCAATAAGCGGAAGCAAGATCTTGGTGGTTGACGATGTGGAAACGAACCGGATGATCTTGGAAGAAATCATCAAAGATATGGGATGCCGGCCGATTCTGGCCGAAAGCGGCGTGGAAGCCTTGAAACTGTTTTATGAGTTCAAGCCTTCCTTGGTGCTGACGGACATATCCATGCCGCAGATGGATGGGTATGAACTGTGCAGGGTTCTGAAGGCAGATCCTAACAGCAGGGAAATACCGGTTATTTTCATATCCGCCTTTGACGATCCGAAAGATATTGTGAAAGGTTTTTCCATCGGAGGGATTGATTATATTACCAAGCCGTTTATTCCGGAAGTGGTGCAGTCCAGGGTAGGCGTGCATGTCCATCTTTATGAGGCGAACAAGGAAATCACGGAGGCCAACAGGAGGCTGCAGGCTTCCGTCAATGCCCAGCTTCGGCAGATGGAGGCGGAGAAGCGGAGCGTCCTGCATGCGCTTGCCAACATGGCGGCAAGGAATTCCCTGCATGCGGAGGAATATATAGGGAGACTGCGGTATGACTGTCGGATTCTGGCACAGGGCATGCAGCTTTCCCCTATATTTGAATCGGAAATATCCGATACATATATTGATACGATAGAACTGGCGGCGCCGCTGTGCGATGTGGGAAATATCGGGATACCGAAGGATGTGCTCCAGAAAAAGGAAAAACTGACGGAAGAAGAACAGATTCTGATGCGGAGCCATACAGACATAGGGGCAAGGCTGCTTTCCGATTTGCAGGTATCCAGTGATTATAATGATTATATGAGGATGTCCATTGAAATTGCACAGTACCATCATGAGAATTGGAACGGCACGGGATATCCAAAGGGGCTGAAAGGAACCGATATACCGCTCTCTGCGCAGATAGTCTCACTGATTAATGTATTCTGTGCATTGACGGAGAAGAGAAGTTTCCGGGAGGAATACAGCAGGGAAGAGGCAATCGATATTATGAAAGAGGATGCAGGGGAAAAATTCCATCCTGATATTTTTAAAATTTTTTGTAAGATATTGCGGCAGCTGCATTGAGAAGGGGCAGCATCCGTAGTGGGAGGGTGAGGGACTTGATTACAGATGAAGAATTTTTAAGAATCGTCAGGTATTTAAAACCACGTTACGGCTTGGACTTGGAGCAGAAAAAAGTGATTGTCAACGGGAGAATGGAGAATTATATCAAAGCCGGGGGATGGCACAATTTCAATGCATACATGGACGACGTGGAAAATGACAGAAGCGGCAATTTGGAAATGATACTCGTGAATATGCTGACGACCAATCATACTTATTTTATGAGGGAGTTTGAGCATTTTGAATATTTCAGGAAGGTTGTTCTTCCGTGGCTGAAGACAAAAGAAAGCGCTAAAAAGGACCTGCGCATCTGGTGCGGCGCAGCTTCTACCGGTGAAGAGCCGTATATGATTGCCATGGTGCTGCAAGATTTTTTCGGCGTGGAACACAATATGTGGGATACGAAAGTGCTGGCTACGGATGTGTCCACCAAGGTACTGAAGAAGGCGATGGCGGGCATATATACCGGAGAGCAGCTGAAAGACGTTCCGGAACAGTGGAAAAGGCATTTTTTCCGGTTGGATAAGGTCAGCGGGCAGTATATAGTGAAAGACGAACTGAAAAGCGAGGTTTTGTTCCGCCAGTTTAACTTAATGGAAGCTTTTCCGTTCAAGAAAAAATTACATACTATATTTTTGCGCAATGTTATGATATATTTTGATGAGAGGACTAAGGCGGAACTCCTCAGGAAGGTATATGACAGTTTGGAACCGGGTGGTTATCTGTTTATCGGGATGACGGAAACTTTGGACAGGAATACGGTGCCATTTCAGATTATTCAGCCGTCAATCTTTAGAAAGCAGGGAGGAAATAGTTAATGTATGAGTCCGATTAAAGTATTGGTCGTGGATGATTCGGTTGTATTCAGGGAACTGCTGGTGCAGAACCTGAGCAGGGATCCGTCCATTCAGGTGGTGGGGACGGCGAAGGATCCCTTTGAGGCACGGGATGCTATTTTGAAATGTCATCCGGATGTCATGACTCTGGACATTGAGCTCCCGAGGATGAGCGGCATTGAGTTCCTGCGTAAACTGATGCCCCAGTATCCGATGCCGGTAGTGGTAATCAGTTCCCTGAGCGATAAAGTGTTTGATGCCCTGAATGCCGGAGCGGTGGATTTTGTGGCAAAGCCGGCGGTAGTGAACAGGGCGCAGCTGGAAGACTTTATCAAGAACGAACTGTTGGTGAAAATAAAGATAGCTTCCACCGCCAAAATCAGCAATATTAAGAAGACGGTGGCAAGCGCGGAAAGCCAGCAGCTTACCACATCGCAGAAAAATCTGATTGTGGCCATCGGAGCCTCTACCGGGGGAACGGAAGCCATCTTTTCGGTAGTGAAGGATTACGGGGTGGATATCCCCGGCATTGTCATAGTGCAGCATATGCCGCAGGGGTTCACGCAGATGTATGCCAAGAGGCTGGATAATGAGTGCCGTGTCCATGTGAAGGAAGCGCAGACAGGAGACCGGGTGATGCCCGGCCATGTGCTGATAGCTCCCGGAGGGGATAAGCATATGCATCTGGTGAAGGTCGGCGACAGTTATCAGGTAGAGATTAAGCCCGGGCCTAAGGTGAACGGCCACTGCCCGTCAGTGGATGTGCTGTTTGAATCCGTGGCCAGGGTGGCGAAGGGGAATGCGGTAGGGATTATCCTTACCGGGATGGGCGGCGATGGCGCAAAGGGCCTGCTGGCCATGCGTAAAGCAGGAGCAAGGACAATTGGGCAGGATGAATCTACCTGCGTGGTTTACGGAATGCCCAAGGTTGCTTATGATATAGGAGCCGTGCAGTATCAGGAGAAGCTGACGGATATTGCCAAAAGGACCTATGCAGTATTAAATAAAATGTAGAGGAGAGAAAAGATGAAAATTCTATTGGCAGAAGATGATTTTGTTACACGGAAATTTATGGTCAATTTCCTGTCCAAATACGGCGAGTGTGACGTGACTGTAGATGGAATGGAAGCGGTGGATGCATTCATGATGGCATTGGAAGATGACGACCCGTACGATTTGGTATGTCTGGACATTATGATGCCGGTAATGGACGGATATCAGGCACTGGTAGGCATCCGCAATCTGGAGAAGCAGAGGAACGTTCCGGAGGAGAAAGCCGCCAAAGTCATTATGACCACAGCTTTGAATGAAGAAAGAAATGTGAACATGGCTTTTGAACTGGGATGTACCATTTATTCCGGCAAGCCTATCGATCAGGACAGATTTGAACAGGCATTAAGAAAGACGGGCCTGCTGTAAGGGCGGGACAAAAAGCGGAGACTAAACAGGAAAGGAGAAGTATATGGCTGAAGAATTTAACACAGAAGGCATGTTGGATATGTATCTGTTTGAGAACGAACAGCTGCTGGAATCGCTTCAGGAAATGGTATTGGAGCAGAAGGATTCGGATTGCTTTGACGAAGACAGCATCAACGAAATCTTCCGTGCCATGCATACGATTAAAGGCTCTTCCGGTATTATGATGTTCGACAATATAACGGCAATATCCCATAAGCTGGAAGATGTCTTTTTCTACCTGCGAGAATCACATCCTGAGAATGTGCCGCATCTGGAACTGGTGGAGCATGTACTAACGGTAGAAGATTTTATCAGCGGTGAAATGGATAAGATACGCAATGGGGATACACCGGACGGTGAACCGGCGGAAATCATTGCGGAACTGGATAAGTTTTTGGAGAAGATTAAAAGCGGGAGCGGGGCATCGGCAGAAGGGGAAGAGGCACCGCCGGTTCCACAGAATGTGCATGTGGAGCCGAAGCACTTCTATATTGCTCCGGTGGCCAGCAGCGCAAGTCGTTTTTACCGAATATATATTACCTTTTTCCCGGATACGGAAATGGCCAATGTGCATGCTTATAAAACGGTCTATGCATTAAAGGAGATTGCGGAGGATCTGCTGTATTCACCGGAGGATATTATCTCCGACCCGGAGAGCGCCCAGGCTATCATAAAAGACGGTTTCCGGATTTTACTGCAGTCGCAGTCCGGCGAAGAGGAAATACGGAAGCTGATCGGCGTAGGATATGATATCGAGGCAGTGGATATCTATGAATGCAAGGCGGAAGAATTTCTCCAGGGATTCGATTTCGGCGAGCATGAACTGAAGATAGACTTGGAATCCAGCGTGGAGGACATCGAGGCGAAAGTCAAGGCTGCCATAGATTTGAGTAATTCGGAAGCAGGCGAAGCGGAAAAACCGAAAGAGAAGCCGAAGATGATGCCCGGTGATTTCGTCATTAAGTCCAAGGAGCCGGGGAAGAAGAAGCAGCTGGCAAAGGATAAGCCGAAAAGTGAGAAAGCTTCGTTTATCAGTGTCAATGTAAGTAAGATGGATCAGCTGATGGATCTGATTGGGGAACTTGTCATTTCGGAATCCGTTGTATTGCAGAATCCGGATTTGAAAGTGCCGGGGCTGAATCTGACGAACTTTAATAAAGCGGCGGCGCAGATGGCAAAGATTTCTACCGATTTGCAGAATGTCATTATGTCCATGAGGATGGTTCCGCTGACGAATATTTTCCAGAAAATGAACCGTATCGTATTTGACGTATCAAGAAAACTGGGCAAAGACATTGATTTTGAAATGATCGGTGAGCATACCGAGGTGGATAAAAACATTATAGAGCATATTTCGGATCCGTTGATGCATCTGGTAAGGAATGCGGTGGATCATGGAATAGAAACGAAGGAAGAGCGGAAAGAGAGCGGAAAGCCCGATAAAGGCAAGGTTACCTTGTCGGCACGGACGGAAGCCGGCAAAGTCTGGATCAGTGTTTCGGATAACGGGAAAGGGCTTGACCGGGAGAAGATTTTGGCGAAAGCAAGAAAGCAGGATCTTCTGACCGACGGCAAACCGGAGTCGGCTTACAGCGACAAGGAGGTATTCCAGTTTATCACGCTGCCGGGCTTTTCCACCAACGAGCAGGTTACGGAATATTCCGGGCGCGGCGTGGGCATGGATGTGGTAGTACAGAATATCCAGAGCATCGGCGGTGTTTTGGATATTGAAAGCGAAACCGGGTTCGGCACTACGATGAGCCTGAAAATACCGCTGACCTTGGCAATCATCGACGGAATTGTCATGGAGACGGGAAATTCTTCGTTTGTTATGGAAACCGGCGTAATCAAAGAGTTCTTCAGCGTAAAGGAAAGCATGATGATCCATGAGCCGAACGGAGAGGAATATGTAATGATACGCGGAGAATGCTATCCGGTAATCCGGCTAGGGAAGTGGTATGGGCTGCATGATTACCGTACCTCGGTGGAAGACGGAATGATGCTTATCTTGGAAGTGGAGAACAGGACCATATGTCTGTTTGTGGATAAGCTGATCGGCAAGCAGGAAATCGTGGTGAAGCCGATTCCTTCTTATATCAAGAAAGTCAAAGGACTTTCGGGATGTACGCAGCTAGGAGACGGAAGCATTGCCCTGATTTTGGATCCGGGCGGATTAGTAGAATAAATCAGAAAGGAAAAGGACATATATGGAGGAAACGAATGAAATAAGGAAACATCCGCAGGACTCAAGAGGCGGTTCGGATGAGAGGGATGCCCAAAAGGGAAAGTACATGACTTTCAAATCCGGAAATGAATATTTCGGGCTGAAAATCCAGTATGTAAACGAAATTATTGGTTTTCAGACAATAACGGCAATTCCTGAGACGGAGGATTATATTAAGGGGTTAATCAACCTTCGGGGGAAAATTATACCGGTCATTGACGTACGGCTGAGGTTTCGTCAGGACCCCTTCGAGTATAATGACAGAACCTGCATTATTGTTATCAATGTAAAGTCTACGGTAGTAGGGCTGATTGTGGAAAAGATAGCGGAAGTAGTGGAAATCAAGGAAGAGAACATTCTGCCGCCGCCATCTATCGGGCGTGCCGATAAAGTACAGAATAAGTACGTTTACGGTATCGGCAAGGTGGGTGATTCTGTGAAACTTCTGCTGGATCCGGACAAACTTCTGAATGATTCGGATATGTCGGTGATTGAGCAGGCCAATGAGATGGTTGTCGAGGAAGAATGAGAGGTGTATGAATATGAAAAATATGAAAATGAAAACGAAATTAATATTAGGGTTTCTTGTTCCCATTGCCATTACGATAATCAATATTATTATCGGTGATATGTCCACGAGGAATGCGACTAAGTATACGGATCCGGTTGCTCAGGAAAGGTATATCACAAATTCAGCTATTTTTACTGCGGCTTTTGCAGCAGTGTCTGTTATCATAACGGTATGGATTGCATTGCTGTTAATCAAGACTATTGAGAAATCAGTAAAGCAGCTTTCCGACGCGGCTAAGGATATCGCAGTGGGCCGTGTGGATATCAATATGGTGAAATACAACAATGACGAATTCGGTGATTTGGTAGACGAATACAACGCGGTTATCAGCAACATTAAATATCAGGCACAGATTGCGGAAGAAGTTTCCAACGGGAACCTGACAATCAATGTGGTTCCGAAGTCGCCGGAGGATGTATTGGGCAATTCCTTAAAGAAACTGGTAGAGGACAATCTGCATGCTCTCAGCAATATCAGCGATGCAGGCTCTCAGGTGACTATCGGCTCTGCGCAGGTTGCCAGCGCCAGTCAGGCTTTGGCACAGGGCTCCACGGAACAGGCCAGCGCAATTCAGCAGATTACGGCATCCATCAGCGAGATTGCCGAGAAGACCAAACAGAATGCGGAACAGGCAAATGACACAAACCGTCTGATGTCGGAAGTTATCGGCAATGTAAAGAAGGGAAATGCTCAGATGCGGGATATGATGTCCGCAATGCAGGATATTAACAAATCTTCGGAAAGTATTTCCAAGATTATTAAAGTAATTGATGATATTGCATTCCAGACAAATATTCTGGCTCTCAATGCGGCAGTGGAAGCGGCAAGGGCAGGTGAAGCCGGAAAAGGCTTTGCGGTTGTTGCGGAAGAAGTAAGGAGCCTTGCGGCAAAGAGCGCAGCTGCAGCTGCGGAAACGGCAGAACTGATTGAGGATTCCATCGGCAAGGTGGGCGTAGGTTCCAATATAGCGGATGATACGGCAAAGGCATTGGAAGCTATCAGTAGCACGGCGGTTCAGTGTGACAACCAGATTAAGGGAATTGCGGATTCCTCCAATTATCAGGCGACGGCAGTGGCACAGATTGAACAGGCTATCGCGCAGGTATCGCAGGTAGTTCAGACCAACTCCGCAACCAGTGAGCAGTGTGCGGCAGCCAGCGAAGAACTGTCTAATCAGGCTACGAGGATGCGTGATTTGCTTTCCATCTATAATCTGGGTGCAAGTTCTTCTTCGGGGGGAATGGACAGCAGCTTTTCTTATTCTTCATCCAAGGCAAATGCAAATGAACAGATTATTTCACTTGGAGACGGATTCGGGAAGTACTAAGCAAAATACGGCAGCAGAGGAAAAGAAAGCTACGGCCGGAAATATTTCGGCCGTAGCTTTTATACGCAGAGGTGCGTAAGTAGGGAAAGTCTTCCCTGCTTGACGTAGACGGAACACAAAAAAGAACTGTCACGCCATTGGCGGACGGCTCTTTTTGTGTCTGTTTAAATAATCTGTCTTATATCCGGCTCAGCGACTGCAGAGCGTTTTCTTTGATAATCGGGTTAAAGTGTTCTTCCAGGTATGCTTCGCTGGCCGAAACATACTTTTCTGCTTTGCCGTATTCGGATAAGATGTTGCATACCTTATTGAATTCCACCGGGCTATGTTTGCCTTTGGATATTACAAGGACATATCGGTGCGCGGCATCGTTTTTATATAGAGAATTGCTTTCGTCGTAACATGTTACCAAGACATGAGAGATTCTGGTCACCGTATGGATGGAATCAAAAGAAAAGATGCGGGTAAGTTCCTGCGGAGCGGCATTTTTCTGTTTGTCTTCCGTCTTTTTCGCGGCTGCTTCGGAAGAGGATGTTTTTTCCAAGGCCTCGGCGAATTTGCCCTCATGTATTTTACGGAACAAATCCAGTACATCATCGGCTCCCTCGGAAAAATTCTCCAGTACTTCTTCAAAATCTTCTTCCGAATCATGCACGGAAGGCGCGAATTTTGAAAAGCGTGTATCCAGTTCGTCGGGATCTTCCACCTTTGTGATGATAAGCACGATACATTCGGAATTGAGAGGGATGGCTTCTATCATTAACGGAATATCCTCAGCCTCAAAGCCAAATTCAAAAGATGCCTGCTGCATCATATCGCGGAACAGATTCTTTGCTTTTTCGGTTCCATATGCCAGTTCACTGATTTTCAATTCTCGGTCGGCTAAATCTTCTCTGGTAAGCGTACAGCGAATCTGATGGTCATTTACTTTTTCAATTTTCATGTTATCACATCCTTACTATTAAGATACTGCCACCTTATTATATTGTGACTAACCTGAACCTGATTAACCCTAAAGAATGATACTTCACAGTTATAAGTATATTATACTCTCTGCCTGTCTAAGTCAATAGAAATTGCCACTCTTTAAAAAATTTTAATAAAATTGTGACAAAATTCCAGTTTTTTCTTGAAAAGCGAGAACGGGTCTGTTATAATTATCTATACGGGATGTCTCCGGGCAGTCAGTATCGGAAGGAGGCATGACAGTTCTATACAATCTGCAGTATGCAATGGCCATGCATTACGGCAGTGTTATCATTGTATCATAATTAGTTTTACAATTGGAGTATCATCTGCCTGTTATATGGCATAAGTGATAATTCAATCTTTTCTCCTAGAAGTATTATGGGAGAGGTCTTACAAGCTTATGTGCTTGTTCAGAAAATAAAATTTTCCAAAAAGATTTCACGTTATTATAATTCAAACTCACGAATATTTATTCGAAAAAGGGTAATTTTATTTTTAGTATTGTATGTTGATACATGTCCGGGCATTCCGTCATGAAACAATTTGACTCATGAATCCGAATGGGGGTGAGGCATACCCGGCAGAGCGGTTGCCGTATAGCGAAAGTAAATGCAGCAATTACAGGCTGTATTTGATAGGGCGGAGGTTCTGCTGCTAATAGAGTATAAACAAAAAAATGAAAAATATATCACGGATGGAAAAAACAAAACTTCTTTTGGTCTTTTTCATCAAAGGAAAGGCTTCTCTGCAGGCAGCGTGCCTGTGCAGGGCAGTATGTTCGTGAAGAGTGTACAAGCATATTGCCAACGGATAATGTCTGACAAGTGCAGGCATCGAATAGCGTATAGGAAGACCCCCGAATGGCTGTGAGCCGGGCACGCTGTCAAAAAAAGCCGTAAAAAGTCAAATTTGGTAATGACGGTATAGAAATAGTTTGCTATAATAAGGACGGTTGGAAGGGAGCTGGGGCAATGAAAAAAATAATTCCGGTAATAACTGCAATCGTTCTTATTATTGTAGTTGTTGTGATTAGTGTAGGTGTGAAATTGGCAGATAAGTATTCCTATTCAAAGGAACGGGCAGATCTGGAGGAATACTTCGGAATCGAGCGGCAGGACGAGGTCGCCATAGTGCTGCAGGATGAACGCATAGAAGAAAAGGCGAAACTGATAGGCGGCAAGTATTATTTTGATATTGCCACCGTGCATAAATATTTCAACGGCAGATTTTATGAAGACAGAAATGAGCAGCTTCTGCTGTATACGATGCCGGAATATACGGTAAGGGCTGAAATAGGCTCTTCTTCCTATGCCGTTATGGACGGAGTGACAGATATGGGATATCCGGTTGCCATATATGGTGCGGCTCCTGACGGAAGCGGTGAAATTTTATATGTGGCGGCCGACTATGTAAAGCTGTTCACGGAGTATTCTTATGAAACCTTCGGCGAGCCGAACCGCATGCAGGTGTACACGGCCCGTCCGGGGGAGAGAAGGGAAGGCAGAATAATCAAAGATACGGAAGTGCGGTTTCAGGGGGGTGTGAAAAGCCCGATCCTCACCGAAGTGACGGAAGGGGATACGGTCATTATATTGGATGAAATGGAAAAATGGAGCAAAGTCAAGACGGCGGACGCTTTTATAGGATATGTGGAAAACAAGAGGATGGAGATGGGGAGCAGCCTTGTCACGACGGATATACGGCCGCAGGAAGAGGAAAGCCAGGCATCTGTCCAATCGGAATTTATCAATCCTCAGTTTACCAGTCTGACCAGAGAGCATAAAATCAATCTGGGATGGCATGCGGTGGCGGGGACGGCAGGGAACGATACGCTGATTGCCGTTCTGGAGAACACGAAGGGCATCAATGTGATTTCTCCCACATGGTTTGCGCTTACCGACAGCGAAGGGAATTTCTCCAGCTTCGCATCTGCGGATTACGTGAGACGCGCACACGATATAGGGCTGGAAGTATGGGGGCTGATTGATAATTTTTCCAACAAGGAGGCAGTGGATACTTATGAACTGCTTTCCTACACGGGAAAGAGAACATATCTGATAGAAAATTTAGTAAATGTTGCCTTGGAGTACGGATTGGACGGAATCAATGTGGACTTTGAAAGCATCAGCCAGGATGCCGGGACGCATTTCATTCAGTTTATACGGGAATTGTCCGTAGCGTGCAGGAAAAGCGGTCTGGTGCTTTCCGTTGACAATTATGTGCCTACCGGATATACGGACCATTATAACAGGGCGGAACAGGGCGTGTTTGCAGATTATGTGATTATAATGGGGTATGACGAGCATTACAGCGGCGGCCCCGAGGCAGGAAGCGTGGCATCCATCGGATTCGTGGAAGACGGTATAAGCAGGACGGTGGAACAGGTGCCGGCAGAAAAAGTAATCAATGCATTGCCGTTTTACACCCGTATCTGGAAAAGCGAAGGGGCAAGCCTTACCAGTGAGGCAGTAGGCATGGAGATGGCGGAGCAGTTTGTGGCGAACCATAACATTGAGACAAGATGGGACGAGAAGACATGTCAAAATTACGGGGAAGCTACGGAAGGCAGTGTATTTTATCAGGTTTGGCTGGAAGATGAACAGTCCATAGAGGCTAAGCTGAATATTATGGAAAAATATAATATCGGCGGCGTGGCGGCGTGGCGGCTGGGATTTGAGAAACCATCCGTATGGGACGTAATCGCGGATTATCTTGGTCGGTAGGGATGCAGGACATTTTGTTCCGGGCAGACAGCGGCATTAAGGCACTGTATTTTAGTGTTTTAGTGCCGCCGTTTTTTCGTAGGTCAGAATAAAAGATATGATGGGGTATTATTTTTTCGGATGGCTTCATAAAGTTAAATAAATAAGAGATAAAGAATGGTGGAAAGATGGTTGATGAGAGGCAGAAAAAGATTTTAGGAATCATTATGGCCGTTATTTTGCTTATTTCCATGTACTTTGTGGCGAAGGAGGGAGCCGCATATGTTAATTCCGGTCAGGTAAAGGGAGAAAGAAACGAAAATAAAAAGGAAAAGTTCTGCGTGGTAATTGACGCAGGGCATGGGGGCGGTAACTTGCGGAAAGCAATAAAAGGCAAGCCTTAATCTGCCATAACGTCATGAATATATAAAACTAATTGCTAATTTTCGTTATAAGGAATATAATATTATTGTAAACACATGCAAAACAACTGCAATATGCTTACAAGGAGGAGTCTTTATGGCAGAACAGGTTTTGATTCAATTTAGGGCAGACAAAGCACTGAAACAGGAAGTGACTGAAATATATGAGAGGCTTGGAATGGATTTGCCTACAGCATTCCGTATGTTCATGGCCAGAAGCAAGATGGTAAAAGGACTTCCGTTTGAAGCCAAATTGCCGGAACAGACAATAACAAGAACAGAAGCAAAAAATGCTTTTTATGAATTACGAAAGCAGGCATCTGATGTTCCGGAAATGTCACTTGATGAAATAAATGCTGAAATCATGGCAGTAAGAGCGGAAAGAAAAAGGTAGATATTTATGGAATATTATGCAGTGGTTGATACAAATGTATTGCTATCCGCTTTGCTTTCTAAAAATGAAGATTCAGCTACAGTTAAGGTATTAGATGCCGTTTTTGAAGGAAAGATTATTCCTTTGTATCATCAGGACATTTTATCCGAATATGATGAGGTTCTTCATAAAGAAAAATTTCACCTGCATGAAGAAGTAATACGGATAGTCCTTGATGCAGTCAGGCAGTATGGGGTGGAAGTGTTTCCGCAGCCCACAGGGGCAATCCTGATTGATATGGACGACCTTGTATTTTATGAAGTAGCTATGGAGAAGAGGGATGATGATGCCTACTTGGTCACAGGCAATCAGAAACATTATCCGGTTAAGGATTTTATTATTACGCCTGTGGAAATGGTGGAGATTATTGAATCGGCAGGAGAAAACTAATATATGGTATACCTAAGAATTATTTAGCATATTGGATAAGCTGTATCTAATATGCTGTTATGAATAGGTTGCATAACATTTTTTTCTGATTTTATGTAGGAGGGATAGCCGATTGAAAAATGGCAGGCAGGAAATGATGCGTTATACCATTGAAAGGGAATTTTTAGCCAAGATTACGGTTACAGAACTTGTAAACCGAATTATTCAGACCCATGTAAAAGAGCAAACTGAAAAAGAAACTGCTTCTCCGTGAACAGGCAATGGGAAATTCGCAGCATATACTTTTCAACGTGGCTGAATATATTAGGTTATCAAGAGAGGACGGCGATAAGGCAGAGAGTGACAGCATTGGAAATCAGAGGAAGCTGATTTCGGATTATTTAAAAGACAAGGACGACTTAGTTTTGCATGATGCCTACATAGATGACGGTTTCACGGGAACAAATTTTAACCGCCCGTCCTTTAAGAGAATGATTGCAGACATAGAAGCCGGAAAAGTGAATTGTGTGATTGTGAAAGACCTTTCGAGGTTCGGACGTGATTACATTGACACAGGAAAATATTTGGAACGCTATTTTCCGGATAATGAGGTACGCTTTATTTCGATTACGGATCATATTGACAGCATGAAGCAGGCTTATGATATGCTGCTGCCCATAAAGAATATCTTTAATGAGCAGTACGCAAGGGACATTTCAAAAAAAGTCCATGCTTCCATGAAAACCAAACAAAGGGCAGGGGAATTCATAGGAGCATTTGCTTCCTATGGATATAAGAAATCGCCTGTCAATAAAAATAAGTTGGTTATTGATGAATATGCCGCCGGAGTTATCCGCAAAATCTTCAAACTCTATATTGAGGGATACGGAAAAAACCGTATTGCGGCTATGCTGAATGAGGGCGGAATTGTATGCCCGTCCGAATACAAAAAGATAAACGGAGATAATTACAGAAACAGCAACCGTTTAGGCAGTACCTCTTATTGGACGTACTCAACCATAAACCGAATTTTACAAAACGAAATGTATATCGGTAATATGGTGCAGAACAAGAAAAGCCAAAGAATGAGAGAGAAATCAAAAGCCCAAGCCAAAGAAGATTGGATTGTGGTAAAAGGCACACATGAAGCAATCATTGATGATGAAACATGGAACAAGGCGCAGGATTTGTTAAAGCGCAGGACACGCAATCTTGACTTAAACAGTAACATGAGTATTTTTGCAGGTTTTTTAAAATGCGGGGATTGCGGCAGGTCTTTAGCAAAGAAAGCCGGAACCCCGGGACATGGCGGCGGTATTGTCAATTACTATTGCGGGACATATGTACGCTCCGGCAGGCAATATTGTACTCCGCACCCTATACCGCATTTGGTTTTGGAAAAAATCATTTTGGAAGATTTGAAAGCTATCAT
>CAJTVK010000093.1 GCA_910579645.1 uncultured Lachnospiraceae bacterium
CTTTAGCGGCTTAGTACCGCTGCGTTTGCCGCAGAGCGGAAGCGTGTCTGAAAAAGCAATGGTTCCGTATGCAGGCCGGCTGTCTTGCCGCAGGGCATGGGCTGTCCGTAGGTTCCCGGGTCCGGCAGTTGCGCAGGCAGAAAACCCCAAATTCGGCAATGCTTCAGAATATCTTCAGGAAAGCAGAGAGCAGCATCGGATTCACATAACTTTCCACTGCACTCCCCGCTATCAGGATACCCGTCATCATAAGCAGCCGCGGTATTTTCCTGAACAGAAACTGCTTTCTCCTGCCATACCCCGCCTCTCCCAGCCGCTCCGGATGATACATAGCCATGTTCAGATAACAGCACCAGTCCATAAGCATTATGCAGGCAGGCACCAGTAATAAGTAATGGGGCAGCACGCTTACCAATACCAATACAATCCCCCTCAGCCCGTACCGGACAGATGCCACCGACAAAAAAATTCCCGCCATTGTCCCCATCCATAGAGCATATGCCGACACGGCCGGCCCACCTATATAAGTAGTGGCCAACAGACACAGCAGTACCACCGTTCCCAGCCGTTCCCGCAGCACATAGCCGAAGAATGCTTTTCCGTCCACTTCCAGAAATTTGAGACGGCTTAACGAGGATGCGCTTAACAGTTCCATATCCTGCAGAAAATAACTCCGCCAAATATTCAGAACTAAAACACCGGCGCAGAAGCCCCCCAGAAATAAATACAGCCAGCGTATATGCCGGCTGTCTGTCCCATAGGTCTGATACATAATTTGCTTCCCGACACTTTCTGTTTTTACAATATATGCGTGTCCGGAAAAATACATGAATCTTTCATCCGCAATATTTTACCCGGTAAGACATAACGGCCGCAATGGTCTTGGAATCCTCAATCTTGCCCGATAAAATCATGTCACACAGTTCTTCCACGGTATAGGCCTCCACATGAATGAACTCATCCTCATCCAAATGCTGTTCCCCCTTCTTCAGATCCCTTGCCACATAAATATCAATTTTTTCATTGCAGAATGCCACCGTAGTACGGATAGTAATCAAAAGTTCCAAATGTTCGGAACGGTAGCCCGTCTCTTCTTCCAGTTCCCTTGCCGCCGCATCCAGCGTAGGCTCCGAAGCCCCATTCAGCCCGCCGGCCGGAATCTCCAACGTATACCGGTCCAGGGCATTCCGATACTGACGCACCATCAGAAGCCTGCCGTCCTCCCTGACCGGAACTACCGCCGCCGCTCCTTTATGGCCAATAAAATCCCACTCCGCCACATTTCCGTTGGGAACCAGAACCGTATCCTTATAAAAATCCACAATGGTTCCATGATACATTAGTTCCCTGTTCAGTCTCTTAAATTCTTCCGCCATATCCCAAACCTCCCTGTCTTGTCATATCCTTACATATTTTACTGCAAAAGCAGAAATAAGGAAAGTATTGAAAACCTTATCACTTCAATACTTTCCTTATCTTGTCTGACTACGATGCTTTATCTCGCATATTCTATCACACGCGACTCCCTGATGACATTGACTTTAATCTGACCGGGATATTCCAGTTCTGCTTCAATCTGCTTTGAAATGTCCCTAGCCAACAATACCATGTCAGCATCAGTGATTTGTTCCGGAACTACCATTACACGAATCTCTCTACCCGCCTGTATTGCAAAAGATTTATCCACACCTTTAAAATTATTCGTAATGTCTTCTAATTGCTTCAATCTGCTTGTATATGTTTCCAACGTTTCTCTTCTTGCGCCCGGCCTTGCTGCCGAAATGGTATCCGCAGCCTGTACAAGGCAGGCAATCAGTGAATGCGGCTCTACATCGCCGTGATGCGCTTCCACTGCGTTAATGACCATTGCCGATTCTTTGTACTTTTTGCAAAGTTCAACGCCCAGCTGAATATGGGAGCCTTCCATCTCATGATCCACGGCCTTGCCGATATCATGCAGCAGGCCTGCCCTTTTTGCCATTCTTACGTCCAGCCCCATCTCTGCAGCCAGAAGCCCGGATAGCTGGGCAACCTCAATCGAATGTTTCAGCGCATTCTGCCCGTAACTGGTACGGAATTTCATTTTCCCGAGCAATTTAATCAATTCCGGATGAATGCCGTGTACACCGACCTCCAGCGTAGCGGCCTCTCCTTCTTCCTTGATCATTACTTCGACTTCCTTCTGCGCCTTCTCCACCATCTCTTCGATTCTGGCGGGATGGATACGTCCGTCCACAATCAGCTTCTCCAACGCAATCCTTGCAACTTCACGCCGAATCGGATCAAAACCGGACAAAATGACTGCCTCCGGCGTATCGTCAATAATCAAGTCAACGCCTGTCATCGTCTCAAGAGTTCTGATATTCCTGCCCTCCCTGCCGATGATTCTGCCTTTCATCTCGTCATTCGGAAGCTGCACGACAGAGATTGTTGTTTCGGATACATGATCCGCCGCACACTTCTGTATGGCGCTGATCACATATTCTTTTGCCTTCTTGTCCGCTTCTTCCTTTGCCCTGCTCTCCATTTCTTTGATCATTACAGCAGTTTCATGTTTTACTTCGTCTTCCACAATTTTTAACAGATAATCTTTTGCCTGTTCGGAGGTTAATCCTGAGATTCGTTCCAGTTCCTGTAGTCTCTGTTCATTGAGTTTCGTAACTTCTTCGCGTAATTTGGCCAAAGATTCTTCTCTGGATGCCAGACTCGCTTCTTTTTTCTCGATGGCTTCTGCTTTCTTATCGATGTTCTCTTCTTTCTGCTGAACCCTGCGCTCATAACGCTGTGCTTCGGCTCTCCGCTCTTTAATCTCCTTGTCCAACTCATTCTTGGTACGGATGGACTCTTCCTTGACCTCAAGCAGTGATTCCCTTTTCTTTGTCTCAGCAGTTTTCAGTGCCTCATCAATAATCTCCCTTGCCTTATCCTCCGCATTGCCAATCTGGGATTCCACTACCTTTTTCCGGTAAGCAGTTGCCACGGCAGCGGTAATCGGCACCGAGATAACCAAAGTTGCGATTACTGCAATTGCAACATACATGTACAGGAGCACCTCCTTATTTAGTTTTCATTGTACCAATATCTATTATAGAATGTATTAGGAAACATCAGAATTCCTTTCTTTATGATATTTCCTGCGCCGATTTTTACCGCGTATAAACGCAGTGCCTTTCTTGCAGAAATCGGCCGCATCCCCCGGAGGGCTGCGGTAACCGGCGTATCCTGCCGCTCACCGTAAGAATCAAACCAGATTCCGGTTGAAACATTCTAACAAGCGATTTTACAACACTTAAATTCTAAACTTAAATCGCGCTAATGTCAAGTGCAAGTACGCTTCTAATTGTGTCCATTTGAAAACCTTTTCGGTACAGGAATGCTGACAGCTTCTGTTTTTCCTTGATTGTGGCAGTTTCCGGGTCATAATTTTTTTTCCTTAAAATTTTTTCCGCTACCGATATTTCATCCGGCGTTTCCCCTTCCTCCGCTAAATTTTCCATTGCCTGCTGTATTATGTCCCGCCGGATTCCTTTTGCCATCAGTTCCTGTTCCATCCTCCTGCCGCTTCTGTCCGCCATATGATAAGCGATGAAATCCTGTGCATACTGCCTGTCGTCAATATAGCCGAAGGATTTTACATATGCAACCGCTTCCTCTATGCTATCTTCCGGATATTCCCCCCGCTGCAGTTTCTCCCGAAGCTGTCTCTCCGTATATGCTCTTATCTTCAGCAGGTTCATGCTGCGCAGCTTTGCTCTTTTCGGCAGTAATTCCCCCACAATCCAAGAGTATTCTTCGGTGCCAATTTCTTCGCCTTCCTTTAACCCATATTTGCGCAGTTCCCCCTTGTATAGCACAAAGGCAAACTCCATGTCCAGAAAAATGCGCGCCCTTTTTTTATCCAGTTCCTCTATCTTCGTTACCAACATTCCTTTCACCTGCCCTTATCCCTCCGTCGCGGCATGGCAGCTGCCATGGCAAGATGCTGTCTTCCGTTACCGTTCATTCGCAATGCCATTAAATTAAGCCGCTGCCTGCCACGGAACAGACGAATCCGGATAACCCTTCTTTACTCGGCTGCTTTGGGAGCTTCTTCCTTCCCTTCCGTCTTGGAAGTCTTTTCTTTCTTTTCTTTTTCGGAGCCTTTTTCTTTGTCGGAGCCTTTTTCTGCCTTTGCTGTTTTTGCTTTCGGTACGGCTGTCGGTTCGGAAGGAGCAGCCTCGGCATCCTTCAGCAATCCAAAATGTTCCCTCACCTTATGTTCCACCTCACTGCAGATTTCCGGATTGTCACGCAGATACTGCTTGGCATTCTCACGTCCCTGTCCGATCTTATTGCCGTTATAGGCATACCAAGCCCCGCTTTTATTCACAATATTATTTTCCGCTGCCAAATCCAGGATATCACCCACCGCGGAAATGCCTTCCCCAAACATAATATCGAATTCCGCTTCTTTGAACGGAGGAGCAATTTTATTTTTCACAACTTTTACCCTGGTTCTGTTGCCGATTACTTCCCCGCTCTGCTTCAAAGCTTCTATTCTCCTGACATCCAGACGCACCGACGAGTAAAACTTCAATGCCCGCCCTCCGGTAGTGGTTTCCGGATTGCCGAACATAACTCCCACCTTCTCACGCAGCTGGTTAATGAAAACCACCGTACAGTTGGACTTACTGATTACCGCCGTCAGCTTTCTCAGTGCCTGTGACATTAAACGTGCCTGCAGACCCACATGGCTGTCGCCCATATCCCCCTCAATCTCCGCTTTCGGCACAAGCGCAGCCACGGAGTCAACCACTACAATATCCACCGCACCGGACCGGACCATCGTTTCCGTGATTTCCAACGCCTGCTCACCGTTATCCGGCTGCGATATGTACAAATTGTCCACATCCACCCCTATATTCTTTGCATATACCGGATCCAAGGCATGTTCCGCGTCTATGAAGCCCGCTATGCCGCCCCGCTTCTGCACTTCCGCAATCATGTGCAGCGTCACCGTCGTCTTACCGCTGGACTCCGGCCCGTAAATCTCCACGATTCTTCCTTTCGGGATTCCCCCCAGCCCCAATGCAATATCCAGGCTCAAAGAACCGGTAGGAATCGTCTCCACATTCATCTGTGCGCTCGGATCCCCCAATTTCATCACGGCTCCCTTGCCGTACTGCTTCTCTATCTGTACCAATGCCGCATCCAATGCCTTCATTTTTTCATCTTTTTCCATCTTTTTACTCTCCTTATTCCTCTCTATTTTCCTGCACCTCATCCATAGGCCTGCCGTACCTCATCCGGCTGCCCCTATGTATGCACAGACAACGTCAGGCCTGCCGCAACGCGGCGCGTGCATATTTTTCATGATATATGCACTGATTCCGCCTATGTGCCGATTGTTAAGTCAAGAACATCTGTTCATCCCTAGTCTATAATAAAACAAATGTTCTGATTTGTCAATCCTTTTCCCAACTAATATTCTACATTATTTTAAGTCCCATAAACATCCCTGATACCATCTTTTTAAAAAGTTCTCCGAAAATTTAAGGCGACCCGCCTGAAATGGTAATAGAACGGCTTTTCTGCTCACGAATATATTTTCAGTGTAACATATCCTGATAAAGGATGCAAGAGCAGCTTCTCAAACAGGAAATACACGGTAACAGTTCAGCCTGCGGCTTCCCTGTTACGGAATCTGCTCATTCCCTGACGCAAAACAGCCCGCGTCTTTGCAAAGCTGTGCCGGCAAATTCCCTCTCATATTTCCGGAAAAATTCATAATATGCCCGCACATTCGGCAATTCCGTCCAACGCTTCACATCCGCGGTATCTTCATCCAAATCATAGATTTTCGCTCCCTTCATGGAAAGCAGAAAAGGAGAATGGGTGGAAATAATGAACTGACATCCGAAAAACCGTGCCGAATCTTCCAGGAATTTCAGCAGTTCCTGCTGTTTTTCCGGCGACAGGCTGTTTTCCGGCTCGTCCAGCAGATACAGCCCGTTTTCTTTGATTTTGTCCGCAAAATAAAGAAATGCGCTTTCTCCGTTGGAATGCTCCCGCACCTGGCTCATCAGGTTCCTGCGGATATATTTGGACTGCGTCTGGCTCCGCGCCGCCGTCACCTTCTTCAGCTTCTCATAGTCCTCCAATGACCGCACTTTAAACTCAGAATACTTGGCCTCCAAGTATTCCCCGAACAGTTCCTCCCTCTTCCGGTCAATTCCTTCGTTCATGCTCCTTACATTCAGCATGAAGTCAAACACATCATCGCTGGTTACGATCCTGCTGTCCGAAGGAATTCCGAAATCAGACTTGTAACTGCACAATGCCGTATAATCTTCAAAAAAAGCGGAGCGGTTATACAAGGTATCCCGCTCCAGCCCCAGTTTCTCCGCAATCACATTCAGCGCAGTGGTTTTTCCTGACCCGTTGCCCCCATACAATATCGTGACCGGCTCAAAATCCAACACTGTCAGCCGATGCTTTGACAGCACCTGAAAAGGATAATAGGTATCATAGCAAGTCCTTTTCTGTGCCAAAAGGAAATCATATTCCCTCTCGGTATCCGGAAAACGGAACTGCTGTAAATAAATCAAATCCGCTGCCATTTCCGGTAATCCTCCCTCATGTTTTCCATATACACCCCCACGGCCTTACCCCTGCCAGTGCTCCGTCCGGACAGAAATTGCTGCGATCTACCGCCGCATCTTGCAGAAAGCAATTTTCAGACACACTCTAATATTTCAGCAAAAATTCCTTATAATCTTTATAAGTAACCGTCACATAATTCTCCCCGTAGTTCAGTCCGATTTCCATTCCCAAAGGAGTAAAAAATATAATCCCCGTGCTTCCATGGGTCAGATAATATGCCACTTCCTGATCGGTCAGATACTCCAAGGCACTCACCTCTCCGTTCTGCACTTTGCTTCTCATGCGGAAATCAACGGCAAATTCATCATCCATATCCAAAATAGCGGCATTGTCAAGGACGACTCCGTTGGAAACATCGATATTCACGCAAAACAGCCCACAGTCCACCCAATAATCCGTATAAATATTTTCGTTGAAGACTATGCTCATTACATTCTCGTCCATATAAGTGACATATCCCTCGGAATACACCGCAAATATTTCATCCTCCATCATATATTTGGAATATTCTTTGTAATACTCCTCAAAGTAATCAATCTCCCCTGCTATGGCATCGTTCAGCAGTTCCACATTGGGAATATCCCCGGATATGACCGGATAATCCACCGCTATCATTATCGTATCGCTGTTTCCCGCATATTCATAATTTTCCCATACCACGGAATAATCCAAATCCGTCCGCACCGCATCCCTGATTTCGCCATAATATTCCCCGTGTCCTTCGTTTTCCCCTCCGGGCGTGTTTTCGGATGCATCCGGGATAGGCATCAGGTTTTCCGGTTCCTTCTTCCGGCCAAGATCCGAATCCTCCTGCCCTCCGGTAACTGCCGTTTCATTTTTTGCACCCGTCGAATATTGCGAAAGCATACAGCCCATAAAAAATATGGTTGCCAAAAACAGCAAAAACAAAGCCCCCATTGCGGCAACTGCCGGCACAAGCAGCATCGGCCAATGGGACATCCCGTCCTTAGGACACCTCCCATACCCGCAGGGACAGCAGCCTTTTTGCCTATAGTCCCGGGAATCCCCGGGACATCCGCAGGCACCTGCATTACGGTACCCGTACCGTCCCCCGCTGCCACAGCTTCCCTGTCTCATGTTCTGCATGCCGCCGTTTCCTTGTCTCATATTCTGCATGCCGCCGTTTCCCTGTCCCATATTCTGCATGCCGCAGCTTCCCTGCCTCATATTCTGCATGCCGCCGTTTCCTTGTCCCATATTCTGCATGCCGCAGCTTCCTTGCCCCATATTCTGCATGCCGCAGCCGCCGTAGTTCTGCCCATTGACGGCATAGTTCTCCGGCACAGTGTCCCGCCTGACGCCCTCCCGGCTTCCGGCATATGCATTCCGCCCCGCAGCGCTATCATCTCCCGCCCTCCCCAAACCGGTGCCATTCCGATAGCCATTGCTATAAGAAGTGCCGTCCGAAAAAGCCGCCTGTGGGGATACATTATAATACGCCGGTACATTCCGATAAGGCATCCTTACCTCCCCGCCCGCAGAACCGCCGCACTTCTCCTGCCCGGGCGTGACCATGCCCGCTTCCGGTTTTCCCTCCCGGCCGCTGAAAATCCCTCCGCCGAATCTTTCACCTGCATCCTGTTCCGTTTTCTCCATACTCCAACCTCCATGGGAAATCCTTCATCGCCGTACCGCCGGTCCTACTTCTGCCTCTCCCCGTGTCCGTCCAGTTTTTTGCCGAAAGTGACTTCGCTGTAATATTCCAGAATACACTGCCGCATAAGAATCAATGCGGAAGAAACCGCCGTTTCCCTGATTTTAGCCCGGTTGCCGCTGAAATTATATTTTTTTACCGTTATTTTGCCGCATACGCTGCATGCAATGTAAACCAAGCCTACCGGCTTTTCCTCCGTGCCGCCTCCCGGACCCGCTATCCCGGTCACGGCCACCGCCACTTCCGCCTTGGAAAACAGCGCAGTCCCTTTTGCCATCTCCCTTGCCACCTCTTCGCTGACCGCTCCCTTTTTCTCCAAAGAACCTTTCTTCACGCCCAGCAGCTTCCGTTTCGCTTTATTGGAATAAGTAATATAGCCGGCTTTGTATACATCCGAAACACCGGAAACATTGATAATCCGAGCCGCCAGCATGCCTCCGGTACAGGATTCCGCCGTACTTACCGTCAGGTGGTTGGCTGCCAGCAGATCCACCACGGCCTTTTCCAAAGTAGTATCCGCATCCGTAGTATATACATGGTTCTCAAACCGGCTTTTCAGTTCCTTTACCATAGGTTTCAGCAGCTTCTTCGCTTCCTTCTCATTGGAAGCCTTTGCCGTCAGGCGGAAATGCACTTCACAGTTTTTCGCATAGGGTGCAATGGTTGGATTGGTCTGGCTGTCAATCAGGTCCTTCACCAAAGTCTCAGCCTTGCTTTCCCCCACCCCGCAGATTTTTACCGTCTGGGAATAAATGGTGGCATTTCCCTCGGAAAGATAGGGCATGATGCTCTTTTGGAACATGGGCACAAGTTCGTTGGGCGGTCCGGGAAGCAAAATAATTTTGTTCTTCTCCTGCTCTATAATGACGCCCGGCGCCGTGCCGTTTTCATTTTCCACCACAACGGCTCCCTTGGGCATCATGGCCTGTTTCCAATTATTTTCCGTTGCCTCTATGTTTCTTTTCTTAAAAAATTCTTCGATGCGTTTCCGGGACGGCTCATGCATATACAATTCCCGCCCTGCCACTTTCGCCGCCACTTCCTTCGTAAGGTCGTCCTCCGTAGGTCCCAGGCCTCCCGACAGGATAACGATGTCCGAACGCCCCAGTGCCGTCTTAAGCACTGCGGTAAGCCGCTCCTCATTGTCCCCCACCACGCTCTGGTAGTAGCAGGACAGCCCTAAGTCCGCACATTTTTCCGCCAGGAATGCCGCATTCGTATTTACAATATTCCCCAGCAGCAGTTCCGTGCCTACCGATATCAGCTCCACTGTCATATCCTCACCCCTCCTTCATCACACTCTTGTTTTTCACTATATAATCTGCCAAAGACACTACCGTCAGCAGCAGCGCAGCCCACATCACAATTTTCGTCAGCAGGCGCAAAGGCTCCAAATCCGCTATCATCAGACATATCATAATCATCTGGAAGGTGGTCTTGAACTTCCCCCAGTAACTGGCCGCAATCACCACTCCGTTATCCGATGCCACCAGCCGGAAACCGCTGATGATAAATTCCCTGGCAATTATGACAATGACAGCCCAAGATGGAATCCTGGCCAAATCCACCAAGCAGACCAGTGCCGAGCAGACCAACAGCTTATCCGCCAACGGATCCATAAATTTCCCGAAATTGGTCACCAAATTATATTTGCGTGCAATATGCCCGTCCAGCAAATCCGTCAGGCTGGCCGCAATGAACAAAGCAAGCGCAATCCACTTGTCCGCCGCCCCCGTTACGGGAACCAGCATAAACACTACAAAGAACGGAATCATAATCACTCTGAGTATTGTAAGTCTATTCGGTAAATTCATCACATATCTCTCCTATTAAATCATATTCATAAGCCCCGGTTATCCTTACCTTTACAAAATCCCCGCTCATCAATGTCCTGTCCGTGTTGATAAAAAGGTAACCGTCCACATTGGGCGCATCCTTATAAGTACGCGCCACATAAGCCTCCTCCTCCGCCACTTTTCCCTCTATTATGGCATAGAGTTCCCTGCCTTTCATTTCTTCCGCCATCCCGTAAGCGATTTCCTGCTGCAGCTCCATCACTGCATTCCGCCGCTCTTCCTTTACCTCTTCTTCTGCCTGCCCCTCCATTTCCGCTGCCGGAGTGTCCTCTTCCTGAGAATAAGGAAAGACCCCAAGACGGTCAAACTCCATCTCCTCCGTAAAATCAAGCAAGGCTTCAAAATCCTCTTCCGTCTCTCCGGGAAAGCCTGTGATGAATGTGGTCCGCAGACAGATATCCGGTATTTCCTCCCGCAGCCTGCTTATCATCTGTCGTATTTCCCCGCTGTCCGTCCGTCTTCCCATCCGTTTTAAAATCCTGTCCGATGCGTGCTGAATCGGCATATCCAGATAATGGCAGATTTTCTTCTCTTCTTTTATCACCTGTATCAGTTCTTCCGTAATCTCTTCCGGATAGCAGTACAGAATCCGAATCCAATATAGCTGCGGAATGGCACAGAGCCGCCGCAGCAATTCGGGAAGCTTCTTTTCCCCGTACAAATCCTTACCGTACAAGGTAGTTTCCTGTGCTACCAGAATTAATTCCTTCACGCCCTCCTGCGCCAGTTTCCCCGCTTCTTCCACAAGCTGCTCCATCGGCACGCTGCGGTAATGCCCGCGCACCTTCGGTATGATGCAGTAAGTGCAATGTTTATCGCAGCCTTCCGCGATTTTTAAGTATGCGTAATGTCCGCCGGTGGTCACCAATCTTTTCCGGTTTCCTGTCAGTTCCCCGTCCAAGGGCAGAATCTGATTGGCTGCTCTTCCGGCCAATACCCCTTCCACCGTTTCCGTGATTCTGTCTATGGCAGCCGTCCCGATTACCGCATCCACTTCCTCTATCTCTTCCTGTATTTCTTTTTGGTAACGCTGTGCCAGACAGCCTGCTGCCACAAGGGCTTTCACCTGCCCCGACTTCTTCCTCTCCGCCATTTCCAAAAGCGTATTGATGCTTTCCTCTTTTGCGTCGTTGATAAAACAGCAGGTATTGACCACTACAATTTCCGCTTCGTCCTCATCGTCCGTCAACGTATACCCTTTCTGCGCCAGCATGGCAAGCATCACTTCCGAATCTACCAGATTCTTGTCACATCCCAGCGATATAAACAGTAACTTCATCTTCCATTCCCATATTCCTTTCCCGGAGTATGCCAAAAAACCGACCGGCTCCCGCAATCGGTTCCGTCTTCCGCCGAAAGCCATGGCTTATGCGGCAGACCGCCCCGCCTCTGTCTTAAATGCCACGTTCCGGAATCAAGCAGGGAAGATCCGTCTTCCCCTACTCGCCGCGTGCCCGCGTGCGCCCCGTGCGCGGCATATCTCATCTGCAAAGGGCTGTGCATAAAACAATATGCCCGCAGACAATACGGGCATTCATTTTACAACAGTCGATATTCCGTTTCTTCAAAAGCATCGGCAGCGCTCTCCCGCAGTTCCTCTTCTTCCTGCCGGTCCTGCATATCGGATGCCGTCCCTTCTTCCTGGCTTTCCGGAGCTTCTGCCTGCTCTCTCTGGTGCTCGGCTTCCTCTTCACTCAATATCTTTATCTTCCCTTCATTCAGTTCCTCAATGGCAACGGAAAGAGGTTTTCTTCCCACTCCCCGCACCAGCGGCTCATCCCCTGCGATAATCTGCCTTGCCCTCTTGGAGGTGGCCATGACAATCGAATACCTGCTGTTAACTACCGGTGCCTCGCCCTGTTCAACCTCGCTGTTGACTACCTTCATTAAATCTGAATAAGATGGATGTAACATTATTTTTCTCCTTTCACCAGAACGTCCAGTTCCTGTCTCATATTTTCTATAAAATCCTCATTCCGGTACGGCGCATGATGTGCGGCCTGTATCATGGAATGAAGTTCCCTGGCACACTCTTCCAGCTTGTCATTGATGACAATGTAATCATACTTTTCAATGCCCTTCGCTTCCTCGCCGGCGCGCCGCAGACGTTTGGCAATCACGTCCTGCGTCTCCGTCCCCCGCCCCACCAGACGTCTTTGCAGTTCTTCCGCCGTCGGAGGCATGACAAACAGCAGCAATGCCGTCGGATACTTCTCTTTGATTTTCAGCGCACCCTGTATCTCTATCTCCAGAATCACATCTTTCCCCGCAGCCAGCTGCGTCTCCACATATTCCTTCGGCGTGCCGTAATAATTATCACAGTAGCAGGCATATTCCACCAAGCCGTCCGCCTGTATCTTTTCTTCAAAAACCTCCTTTGACACGAAAAAATATTCCCTGCCGTCTGCTTCCCCTTCCCGGGGCATCCTTGTCGTCATGGAAATGGACAATGCATATCTGTCATACTCTTGCAGCAGCTTTTTCATCAGCGTGCCTTTGCCCGCTCCCGAAAAGCCTGAAACCACCACTAAAATCCCTTTATGCTTCATCTGTATCTCCGTTTTCCGCCTGTGCCCTGTTTGCAATCGTCTCCGGAAGAAGGGCAGAAAGCACCAGCCGGCCGTTCTCCATTACCAACACCGCTTTCGTTTTCCTCCCCTGCGTGGCGTCAATTGCCAGTCCCGCTTCTTTTGCATTCTGTACCATGCGCTTTACCGGTGCGGAATCAGGGCTTACAATCGCTATTATTTTTCCAGTATTTACAATATTGCCAAAACCAATATGGATTAATCTGCTCATCTGGCCAACCTTATTCTATATTCTGTATCTGTTCACGGACTTTCTCAATCTCTGTCTTCAGTTCAATTGCCCGGTTGGAGGTTTCCAAATCATTTGCTTTGGATAGTATCGTATTTGCCTCCCGGTTCATCTCCTGCGCAATGAAATCCAGCTTCCTCCCGATGCTTCCCCCGTCTTCCAACGCTTTCTTCGTCGCCTCTATATGGCTGCGGAGACGTACCAGTTCCTCATCCACACAGACCTTATCCGCAAACAGCGTAATCTCCATCATCAGCCTGTTCTCGTCTATCTGGGCATCCTCCAGCAGTTCATGCACCCGTTCCCGCAGTTTCGTTTTGTATCCTTCTATCAGCTGCGGGGAACGTTCCGTAATATAATCCACATGCTGCAGCATGCCGCCCAGCTTGGATAAAAGATCCTCCCGCAGATTTTCCCCTTCCTTAATCCTCGTCTCCACAAAGCCTTCTGCGGCTCCCTGCACCGCCTTGCCCAGCACTTTCCAGATTTCCTCTTCGTCCACTGTCCGTTCTTCCATGGTCAGCACTTCCGGATACCTGGACAGCTTGGAAACCTGAATGTCATTTTCCAGCTGAAAATCCTCCGCCATCTGCCTGAGATATTCCATATATTCTGCGGCTATCTCCTTATTGTACTTAATGCAGACATCGCTTTCCGTTAAATCCTCATAAGAGATAAAAATATCCACTTTTCCCCGTTGGATGTATTTTTTCAGTTCCGAGCGGATTGCCGCTTCAAAGTAATTTAATTTCTTCGGCATTTTAATATTCACATCCAGATATCTGTGATTCACCGATTTCATCTCTACCGTTATTTTCCGCTCCGCCTCCGACACTTCACATCTGCCGAAGCCTGTCATACTTTTTATCATTATCTTATGCCCTTTCCATGTGCCAAGCCTACATACTTCTTTTTATTATAAATTACCAGTTTGGCAACGTCAAGCCGGAATGTTGCACGGAAAATAATTTTCAATTTTCAGTTTGGCCCTTCGGCGGCATCGCCTCCCTTTTCCGCCTTGCCTTGCACAGACATCAAGCAATAATTACTCAAGGATTCACGCAATGATGCACTAATACTCCATCCTGACAGAAATTGTCGTTCCGTAATGCAGTAATAACAGCATATGCATTGGCAATGCCGGCCGGCAAAGTATTCGGTATACACATAGAACAATTTTTCAGGCCATCGAAAAAAGCTTCCGGGAAGATTCCCGGAAGCCTGCCTTCCATAGACGGAACCCTCGCCGTAAGGCAGCCGAATCAAGCGTCCGCCTTACGGGATGGGATGCGTCCTCCATATCCAATGAAAAAATCCTTTTTCACGTATCCAGCATTATTTCTTTATCCACTATTTCTTTATCCACTATTTCTTTATCCACTATTTCTTTATCCACTATTTCTTTATCAGCAGTGATTTCCCTGTCATTTCTTCCGGCTGCCGCATCCCCATAATTTCTATCATAGTAGGGATGATATCGGCAAGACATCCGCCCTCTCTTAAAGTATAGGCAGGATCGTAGTTCACAAGAAGGAACGGCACCGGATTGGTGGTATGGGCGGTAAACGGATTTCCCGTCTCATAATCCACAAGCTGCTCCGCGTTGCCGTGATCCGCGCAGATAAACATTACGCCGCCTACTTCCCTGATGGCGTCCACTGCTTTGCCCATGCATTCATCCACTGCCTCCACTGCCTTAATGGCCGCAGCTTCCACGCCGGTATGCCCTACCATGTCAGGATTTGCAAAATTAATGATAATCACGTCATATTTGTCCGACTTAATCGCCTCCACCAGTTTGTCACATACTTCATATGCGCTCATCTGCGGCTTCAGGTCATAAGTTGCCACATCCTTCGGAGAATTTACAAGTATCCTGTCCTCTCCTTCGTTCGGCTCTTCCACGCCGCCGTTAAAGAAGAACGTAACATGGGCATATTTCTCCGTCTCCGCAATCCTGGCCTGTGTCATATGGTTCGCTGCCAGCCACTCGCCGAAAGTATTGGTCACTGCAATCTTATGGAATGCCACTTCTTTGTTAGGTATCGTGGGATCGTAATCGGAGAAGCATACATAAGTGAGATTCAGCCTGTTTCCTCTGTCAAAAGCCGTAAACTCATTGTCACAGAAACATCTTGTGATTTCCCTGGCACGGTCCGGACGGAAATTAAAGAACACTACGGAATCTTTATCTTTAATGACCGCGGTAGGCGCACCGTCCTTCATCACAACCGTAGGCTTTACAAATTCGTCGCTTTCTCCTCTTTCATAGGACTCCGCAATGCCTGCCGAGCCTCCGGCCGCCTGCAGCCCCTCTCCCTTGGTCAGCGCATCGTATGCCAGCTTTACCCGGTCATAATTGTTATCCCTGTCCATGGCATAGTAACGTCCCATCACCGATGCCACTTCGCCTACTCCGATTTCCTTCATCTTCGCTTCCAGTTCTTCCACAAACCCTTTTCCGCTTTCCGGCGGCGTGTCCCTGCCGTCCAGGAAACAGTGCACATACACTTTGGACAGCCCGTTTCTCTTAGCCAGTTCCAAAAGCCCGTAAATATGAGTGTTATGGCTGTGTACGCCGCCATCGGATACTAAGCCGAACATATGCAGCGCAGAATCGTTTTCCTTACAATTGTTTACCGCTCCCATAAGAGCCGGGTTCTCAAAAAAAGTCCCGTCCTGGATTTCCTTTGTAATCCTTGTCAGTTCCTGATATACAATACGCCCTGCGCCCATATTCAGGTGCCCTACTTCGGAATTTCCCATCTGTCCCTCCGGAAGGCCTACCGCCATGCCGCTGGCATTGCCTTTCACAAAAGGACATTCCTGCATCAGCCGGTCCATTACAGGCGTATTGGCTTCCGCCACGGCGTTCCCGTCCTTCCTTTCATTCAGCCCATAGCCATCCAAAATCATCAATACTGTCGGTTTTTTACTCATTTTGCACTCTCCTTTGACTTTCTATATATTTTCCGCAGGCATCGGGCCAAAGCATATCCGACACACTCAAAGCCGCCCCTGCTTGTACTCCGTAAACCATTTCCCGACTGCAATTATACATGTTTTTCCGGAAAAAGTAAATATAAAAAGCAGCGGCTGCGCGGAAATCAGTTTGTCCGCAAAAAACATTTGTAAACTTCCGGAAAAAGAGCTACAATAAGTCTTGCGCTGCATAGGCAGCCGCCGCAGTCATCACTTTTTAAGTCATTATTTTTTAAGGAGACAGAATCATGGTATCACTGCTTGCCAAACTATTCATAAAAGACAGGGAAGACACTTCTTCCCCCAAAGTACGCCAAGCCTACGGCATCCTTTGCGGCAGCGTAGGCATTGCCCTGAATATACTGCTGTTTGCCGGCAAATTCCTGGCCGGGCTGTTAAGCGGTTCCATTGCCGTGACTGCCGATGCTTTCAATAACCTTTCCGATGCCGGCTCTTCCCTCATCACCCTGGTAGGTTTTAAAATGGCCGGGCAGAAGCCGGATCCCCATCACCCTTTCGGGCACGGGAGAATCGAATACCTGTCGGGTCTGATGGTATCCGTGGCCATCCTTATCATGGCCTTTGAGTTGGTACGCTCTTCGGCGGAAAAAATCCTGCATCCGCAGCCGGTCGATTTCAGCCCCCTGACCTTGGCAATATTATCGGCCTCCATTGCCGTAAAAATTTATATGGCATACTATAACCGAAACATCAGCCGTAAAATAGACAGCGCCGCCATGAAAGCCACCGCAACGGACAGCTTAAGCGACACCTTGGCCACTACCGTCGTCCTCATTGCCATGCTGATCGGGCATTTCACGCATCTTCAGGTGGACGGTTACTGCGGTGTCTTAGTAGGCCTGTTCATCTTCTATGCCGGATACGGCGCGGCAAAAGATACGATAAGCCCCCTTCTCGGACAGCCTCCCCATCCCGATTTTGTCAGAAAGGTGGAAGAAACTGTCATGAGTTACGACCATGTCCTCGGCATTCATGACATGATTGTCCATGATTACGGCCCCGGGCGCGTGATGCTCTCCCTGCATGCCGAAGTTCCGGCAGACGGAAACCTTCTGATACTGCATGACATGATAGACAATATCGAACACCGCCTTCACAGCGAACTTCGCTGCGAAGCAGTCATACATATGGATCCGGTGGTCACCGACGATGCCCGTACAAACCATATCCGGCAAAAAGTTTCCGAATTGCTGACAGGCAATTATCCCGAGGTGCGTTTCCATGATTTCCGCATCGTGGAAGGCCCAACACATACCAACATTATTTTTGATGTGGTAATACCCTATGGCTACCGCTGCAAAGAGGAAGAAATAACCGCCTTTCTGCAAAACGGAATTCATGACATGGATAACTCTTACTATGCCGTAATACAGGTGGATAAGGCATATACCTAGTATAAACTGATTTAAATACCTGTATGTTTCACTGAGGATGCTTTTCGAGAG
>CAJTVK010000094.1 GCA_910579645.1 uncultured Lachnospiraceae bacterium
ATATCGCAGGCTTTCAGGTGCAGGTTGCAGCCTCTGTGCGGATCCTGATGATAAGTGCTTTTACTGCAGGCGTGATGTGGCAGGCTCTTTCTTCGAAAGATAATGCTGTGGAACTGAAACATATGCTGATGCTGCCGCATCAGCCCCAAGAGTTTATCTTCTCCTATGTGGCGGCACTGGGAGCCTATACGATTCTTACAAAGACAGGGCTGCTTTTGGCGGTTCTGCTGGCTGTTTCGGCATGGAAGCCTATAGAGATGATAGGAATGGTCATCAGTATGCTTCATGCGGTCCTTATGGCTGCCGCAGTCTATTCCCTGAGAAAATATTGGTATGCGGGTGGACTTTGGGCTGCTGCCATAGTGTCTGCTATTTTGTTTTTAGGAAGCGAGCTTTTGGTTGGACTGTTGCTGCCTGTGAATGGTCTGGTCGCTGTCCTGATTTTGCGGAAGGCAGAGGACTGCGCTTTTTATCAGGGTGAGAGTGAGAAAAGCCATGCTATTAAGCAGGGGAAGAGAGGTTCCCTATGGCGGTACTTTTTCCGGTATCTGAGCAGCCACAAGAATTATCTGCTCAATACCGCGGTGATGTGGTGCGTAGCCATTGTAATGCCGTGTTTTTTAAGAGAAATGGCCGGGCTGTCCGTTGTCCCGGTGGGTTTTGCAATTTTATCCCTGAATACGCCCATCTGTATCCTGCTTTCCTGTGACCGTGACCTGGAACAGGCAGTCCGTTTCCTGCCCGGACAAAAACGACGATTTTGCATCCCCTACTGCCTGTTTATTTTTTCCTGTAATATGGCTGCGGATGCGATATTCCTCTGTAGCTGGCAGATACAAAACGGCGGTGTCACTGTCTTAATGATTGGCGGGGCTGTTTTCTTTGCCCTGCAGAGTGCGGTGCTGTCGGTGCTTCTGGAATGGTTTTATCCCATTCGTGGCTGGAAGATTGAAAGCGACCTGTGGCATCATCCGCGGAAATATGTGGTTCCGGTGGTGATGCTGCTGCTTGCGGGAGGCACCTGCGCCTGGCCGGTACTGCTGTATGTCCTATTGGTTTTACTGGCTGTGGAAATTGTAATTTTGCTTTTTATACCCAAAGGGCACCCGTGAATGCAGGTTCGGGCGGGCAGGCTCCGCCCGTCAAGGTATATGCCGGTATCATTATAGGGTTTTTGCAGGAGCCGGCCCTGTGGAATCCCGGACAATTAAGGTCGCCCGCAGCAGAATGGAACCTATGGCGACTTTGTTCAGCAAACAGGATAAGGCATAATAACCGCATTTTCCCAATGCAATCCTGTCTTGGCGAATTGTGGTAAGGGGAGGCATTGTATAGGCAGTCATAGGAAGATCGTCAAAACCTATGATGCTGATATCTTTTGGGATGCGTATATCTCTGTCATTGCATTCCGTGATTGCGGAGATAGCCCGTACGTCATGGGAAAAAAGGATAGCCGTGACACCTTGCTTAAGAAGTTTGGGAATATATTCTCTTGTGGATTCTGCCACATAATATCCCAATCCGATATAATTTTCATTTACTTCCAAGCCGTATTTATGCAAAGCATTGATATAGGCACCGTATCTGGCTTTTAAGATATAAGAATCCAATGGGCCGGATATGAGGCCTATTTTTCTATGCCCCAGTTTCATTAAATGTTTCACTGCAAGTTCATAGCCTTCCTGGCTGTCGCAGCCTACGGAGGCTATATTGGGATTTTCTTTAATATAATTGTCGTAAAGGACGGCCGGGATTTGGGAAATGCGGAATTCCTGCATCCATGGATCCAAAAGGGAAAGGCCGAGGATAAAAGATGCCTGGTAACCTTCCTGCATCATAAAGACACTGTAAGGCGTTAATTTCTGGAAATTGATGGAAATCGGAATAATATCTACAATCCAGCCCTCCGGTTCGGCCATCTGCTTAAAGCCTAGAATAATGTCATGACCGAATTGGTTCGGTGTATTGTAATCCATATTTTCCACTAGAATACATAGTTTTTTTTCCTTTTTCTGCAGACGTTTATTGACATAGCCAAGTTCTACCGCAGTTTCCAATATTTTTTTGCGCATTTCTTCACTGACATCCGTAGCGTTGCTTAATGCTTTCGATACAGTGCTTTTGGAGATGCCTAATTTTTCTGCAATATCGTTCATTGTGGCCATATCGGTAGCCTCCTGCAAAAATTTGTTAAAGATGACAATAATAATAATAAGGAATAATAAGATTATAACAGGATAAAGCATAAAAAACAAGGTTGCCATCTAAACTTTAAAAAGAGTTTTTATATAAGATGCAGGAAAAAAGAGCGTCGTTATAGTAATAATGGACTATTCTCATTAGGTGGGCATCGAAACGAAAAAAAATCTCGTTTCGAAATTTACATTTCGACAAGTTTCGAGTCAATAGGTAATTTGCACAATATATGCATAATATGTAGGAACATGTAGTAAATATGCACAAAATTAGCACTTGACTTAATCTTTCGTCTATGATAATGTCTTTTTTAGAGAAACTTAACGAAACTTTAAGGAATCTAAATTAAAAGGAGGCAAACCAAAATGAAAAAGTTAGTGGTTGCATTATTATTGGCAGCGATGACGATGACTGCCGTAACCGGATGTGGGAATGGAGGAGCAGGTGCTTCAAATAATGCATCGGAGCCTGCGGCAACAGCGCCGGCCGACACTTCGTCAGGAACGGAAGCGGCACCGGCAGATACGGCAGCTTCAGGAGAAACTCAGGACATCACTTTAAAAGTATGGTGCCCGCAGAATCAGGTGGACACAGGAATTATGGAGAAGCAGCAGACTGCTTTTGCGGCTGAGCATCCTGAGTGGAACATTACATGGAAAACGGAAATCGTTGGGGAAGATAAATGTCAGGATTCCCTGCTGAAAGATGTTGGGGCAGCGGCAGATGTATTCATGTTTGCAAGTGACCAGCTTCCTGCCATGGTAGAGGCCGGGGCAATCGCAAGGCTTGGCGGCGCTACAGAGGAAATGGTAAAGACATCCATCGCAGAATCCGTAGTTGCGACAGCAACCGTAGATGATGCGCTTTATGCGATTCCTTTTACGCATAATACATTTTTCATGTTCTATGACAAGACTATCTTGGATGATTCGGATGTTACTTCTTTAGAGAAGATTATGGCAACAGAAACAGCGGACAACGTATATAATTTTTACTTTGAATCCGCAGGCGGGTGGAAACTGGGATGCTACTATTATGGTGCAGGCCTGAGCATCTTCGGTGACGACGGAAGCGATCTTTCCGCAGGCGTTGACTGGAACAATGAAAAAGGCGTTGCAGTTACCAACTATCTGATTGACCTGATCAATAACCCGAAATGTGCATACGACGGAGAAATTTCCGTTTCCGAATTGGTAGCTGACCACAGGCTCGGTGCATGGTTTGACGGTTCTTGGAACTATGATTTGTATAAAGAAGCTTTGGGCGACGACTTAGGTATGTGCATTATCCCTACCTTTAATCCGGACGGAACGGATTATCAGCTTTTAGGTTTCTATGGTTCCAAATGTATCGGTGTAAATGCGCAGTCTCAAAATATGGCAGCAGCAGTAGCTTTTGCAGCTTATCTTGGAAATGAAGAGAACCAGATTCTGCGTTATGAAATGTCCGCACAGATTCCTGCTAACATGGCAGCCGGCGAAAGCGATGCGGTAAAAGCAGACCCTCTTGCATCCGTACTTGTGGAAGAGGCAAATAAGGCCAGCGTGGCACAGCCTGCAAACTCTACATTCAGTTCCAGATACTGGACATATGCAGGTGCGATTCCTACGGAAATCAGAAGCGGTGAGATTAGCAAGGACAATGTACAAGAGAAACTGGATGCTTTTGTAACGGCAATGACACAGTAACAGAAGTATGAGGAGGTTTTCAGATGGGTATTTTTAAGAAAAAAGTCCAGCCCCTTTATTTCAGGCCAAGCGATGCCAGCGTAGCGCAGGCATTCAAGAACGGAAATGCTATGACAAAATTATCCTTCTTTGTTTTCGGCCTTGGAAATATTGCGAATAAGCAGCTTGTCAGGGGACTTATTTTCCTGGCAATGGAAATTGGATATTTTGCCTACCTGTTTTCCTTCGGCATCGGTGCCTTGGGTGATTTCATCACCCTCGGTACCGTGGAACAGGGGCAGGTGTTTAATGAGGCACTGGGTATTTATGAATATAGCGCAGGGGATGACTCCATGTTATGTCTGTTGTATGGTGTTATCACGCTTGCGTTGACGGCAGCTATTATTTTTATTGGGTGTATGTCGGGGAAAAGTGCTTACTGCACGCAGTTCCGGAAGGAAAAAGGAATGGATATTCCTTCCTTTATGGATGATATAAGGTCACTGAAGGAAGAAAACCTTCATGCATTCTTACTGGCTTTTCCTATTATCGGTATACTGTGCTTTACCGTCGTTCCGTTGGTTTTCATGATTTTAATTGCGTTCACCAGCTATGACCATGATCACCAGCCGCCCGGAAATTTGTTCACATGGGTTGGGCTTGCGAACTTTAAATCCATGTTTTCGCAGGGAAGCAAATTGGCTTCTACATTCTGGCGGTATTATCATGGACATTGATTTGGGCAGTTGTGGCGACCGTAAGCTGTTATATTCTCGGTTTGCTGCTGGCGCTTCTGATTAACAGGAAAGGCACCAGGGCAAAGGGCTTTTGGAGATTTATGTTCGTGCTTTCCGTGGCAGTGCCGCAGTTCGTTACTTTGCTTAGCATGAGGACGATTTTCAATGCTAACGGCCCGGTTAACGTATTGCTGAGGGAAATCGGCATAATTGGGGCAACAGAATCGATTCCCTTTTTTACCAATCCCTTGTATGCAAAGATTACGATTATCTGTATCAATATTTGGATTGGCGTACCGTTTACGATGCTGTCCACTACGGGTATTCTGCAGAATATCCCGGCGGAACTGTATGAAGCGGCTAAGATTGACGGGGCAAGTGCACCGACTATCTTCCGGAAAATTACTCTTCCTTACATGCTGTTTGTTATGACTCCGAACTTGATTACCTCCTTTACGGGAAATATTAATAACTTCAACGTAATTTTCCTGTTGTCAGGCGGTGGTCCGGATTCATTGGATTATTATTACGCAGGAAAAACGGATTTGCTGGTTACATGGCTATATAGATTGACAATTACGCAGAAGGATTACAATCTGGGAGCCGTTATCGGTATTCTGGTATTCATTATCCTTGCAACCGTGTCACTGATAACGTACCGTCGTACAGGTTCTTATAAAGATGAGGGGGCGTTCCAATAATGAGAGCAAAAAGAATTATTACCAATACAGCCTGTCACATTTTGCTGGCTATTCTGAGTGTTATCTGGGTATTGCCTATTTTCTATGTTGTTTTGACCTCGTTCCGTGCAGAAAGCGGTTCTTATAAGAGTTACATATGGCCAAGGGGATTTACGCTGGACAATTATATAAATCTGTTTCATGGGAACAGCAATATTGACTTTTCCAGATGGTTTATGAATACTTTCATTATTGCAATTTTCAGTACAGTACTTTCCGCATTTTTCGTATTGTGCGTATCTTATGTAATGAGCAGGCTGCGGTTTAAAATGCGTAAATCTTTTATGAACATAGCCTTGGTATTGGGGATGTTCCCCGGCTTTATGTCGATGATTGCAGTATATTATATTCTGAAGGGGCTTGGCCTTCTGGAAACTGGCGTGCTGAAACAAGTGGCTCTGGTGTTGGTATACTCGGGTGGAGCAGGGCTTGGTTTCTATATGGCAAAGGGATTTTTTGATACAATTCCCAAAACCATTGATGAAGCGGCATATATTGACGGGGCGACAAAGTGGGATACTTTTATCAGAATTACGATTCCTTTGTCAAAACCGATTATTACATATACTTTAATCACTGCTTTTATGGGGCCTTGGGTAGATTATATATTTGCAAAGGTTATCATGGGAGAAGAAAGACCGTACTATACAATTGCCATCGGACTTTGGACAATGTTGGAGCAGGAATTTGTGGAATACTATTATACGCAGTTCTATGCGGGATGTGTTGTTATTTCCATTCCGATAGCCATACTCTTCCTTCTGACGCAGAAGTGTTATGTGGAAGGCGTATCAGGGGCTGTCAAAGGTTAGTATGGGATGGCTTGGAAGATTGTGAGAGGATAAAAATCCGTCTATGGCGGAATAATTAATAAGGAAACAGTTTATAGGAAGGGCAGTTGCAAAATAGAATACTTATTTTGTAGCTGCCCTTTTTGGGAGTGAAGGATTATGGCTGGAAGAGAATTTGATGAGAAATATAGATACGACGGAAATGATTTAGGGGCAGCCTGTACGGACCGGAGAACCGTATTTAAGGTTTGGAGTCCTGTGGCAGAACGGATTGAACTGAGCCTTTATAAGGACGGGAGTTCGCCGGCATATTTCAGGAAAGAAATGCAGCCGGAGGAAAAGGGGATTTGGAAGCTGGAATTTGAGGAAAGCCTGCATGGGGTTTATTATGACTATCTGGTAAGGATAGACGGTAAGGAGAAGAGGACTGCAGATCCTTATGCGGTAGGATGCAGCTGCAACGGAAACCGCAGTATGGCTGTAAACCTGCGGCTGACGGATCCGCCGGGATTTGAGTCGGATGCCGCACCTGTGAAGGATAAGGAACAGATTATCTATGAATTGCATATCAAAGACTTTTCTTATGATAAAGAGAGCGGCGTGCCGGATGCTTACCGGGGGAAATATAAGGCCTTTACCGTTACCGGAACCAATGGGGATTATCCCACTTGCATGGAATACCTGAAGAATCTGGGGATTACACATGTGCATCTGCTGCCCTTTTTTGACTATGCATCCGTGGACGAGGCCGGAGGGGAGAATCAGTATAATTGGGGGTACGACCCGCTGAACTTTAACGTGCCGGAAGGATCTTATGCCACGGATGTGATGGACGGTACCGTGAGAATACGGGAATGCAAGGAAATGATACAGGCCTTACATGCCAACGGGCTGCGGGTCATTATGGATGTGGTGTATAACCATACTTATAAGGAAGACTCTTGGCTGCAGAGGATGGTGCCGGGATATTATTACAGATATAATGAAGACGGAAGCCTTTCGGACGGTTCGGCCTGCGGCAACGATATTGCGGCAGGGAGGTCCATGGTAGACAATTATATAGCGGATTCCGTGATGTATTGGGCCAAGGAGTACCATTTGGACGGGTTCCGGTTTGATCTGATGGGGCTGCTGACAGTGGAATTGATGAACAGGATACGGAAGGAATTGGATGAGGAGTTCGGGGAAGGGGAGAAACTGCTGTATGGAGAGCCTTGGAGGGCAGACGATTCACCGATGGAAACAGGCACAAAGGCGGCTCTGAAGGCAAATGCGGCCTGTCTGGACGAAGGAATCGGTTTTTTCAGCGATGATACAAGAGATGTCATTAAAGGGCATGTGTTCGAGGAAAAGGAGCCGGGATTTGTCAACGGCGGAACGGATTTGGAGGCGAAAGTCCTTCATGCAGTGACCGGATGGAGGGATGGAGGAGCCAGCGTGCGTCCTAAAAGCTGTGGGCAGATTATCAATTATGTGTCGGCACACGATAATTTTACTTTATGGGATAAGCTGGTTCTGACAATGCGCGACGGGGATGCAGATTTTTCCGGCCGGTATGAGGATGTGCTGGCAGCGAATAAATTGGCGGCTTTTATTTACTTTACCTGTCAGGGAAATCTGTTCCTGCAGGCGGGGGAAGAGTTTGCCAGGACAAAATACGGAGAGGATAACAGTTATTGCTCCATGCCGGAAGTTAATATGCTCAGATGGCGGCAGACAGTGGAGCATAAGGGGCTGGTGGACTATTACAGAGGACTGATCAGCCTGAGGAAAAAACTGCCGGCTTTGTGCGATAAATCATCGAAAGCTGCCGGACGTATAAAGGAAAAGGAAGTCCTGAAGGAAGGAGTGGTGGCGTTCCGGATGGATAACCGGGATGATGACGGAGACAGCAAATGGGAAGAACTGTTTGTGATTTATAATGCGGCTTCCGACAGTTATACGGTCAGTCTGCCGGAGGGCAGATGGGAGGTTCTGGCGGACGGACGGGAAGCCGACTGCTGCAGGGAAATGTCTGCGGCGGGAAAAGGCATAAGCATTGACGGAAAGAGCGGCATGATGCTTGGAAGGAAAGGTGCGTAATGAAATTTTTGTATGGGAAACAAGACTGGAAAACCTTTGAGAGGGGAGAGGAAAACTGCTATTTAATGACAAACGGGCTGGGAGGTTTTTCCTCTCTGACAATAACAGGCTCCTGCAGCAGAAATGACCATGCTGTCCTGATGGCCTGTGTGCATTCCCCGAACCATCGATATAACATGATTCATAGGCTGGAAGAAGTTCTGTATGTGGGGGAAAGTAAGATTTATCTTTCCAGTCAGGATTTTTCCGGGCAGGAAGGCAGAGAGGAAGGGTATCGCTGTCAGTCCGGATTTTCCTATGAGGATTACCCGCAGTGGACCTATTTGGCAGAAGGCGCGGAAGTAGTGAAAACCATTGCTTTGATGCCGGGGGAGAATACGGTGGGGATAACGTATCAGGTCAGGAACCGTTCGGGAAAAGAAGTGCGTCTGGAAGTATATCCCCACCTACAGTTCGTTCCAAAGGGAAAGCAGCCGGACAGAGAGCAGGCTTTCGCGGTGGAAGAGGGGAAGATTGTTTCAGGCGGGCAGACTCTTTCTTTCAGGACAAACGGTGATTTTCATGAACTGCCGGTGGTGTTCCACGATAATCTGTATTATGCTTACGATGCATGTGACGGCCGGGAGGCAATCGGGTGTACCGTGGTGAATCACAGGGTGTCCTGCACGGTGCGTCCGGCCGGCGAAGCCCGATTGGAAATGGTGTATGGCATGGGGCAGGAACTTCCTGCAGCAGCGGAAATTTTGGATGCGGTGAAGCAATATAGGGATAGGCTGAGGGAACAGTCCGGCTTTGCGGATGAGACGGCACGGACTTTGGCCGCAAATGCCAATCAGTTCATATCCTACCGGGAATCCACAGGAAAGCAGACCATACTGGCGGGTTTCCCTTTCTTTGAAGATTGGGGCAGGGACACGATGATTGCGTTGGGAGGCTGCTGCCTGGCCGCAAGGCAATACGATACGGCCAAGAGCATCTTGCAGACTTTTATGGCTTACTGCGAAAAAGGGCTGATGCCGAACCTTTTCCCGGAAGGAAAGCAGGCACCCAAGTACAATACGGTGGATGCTGCCCTGCTGTTCATATTGGCAGTGTATGAATATTATAAGAAAACCGGGGACGAAGATTTCGTGCGGGATGCTTACGGGACAATGGCAGAGATTGTAAAATGGTATCGGAACGGTACGGATTTCGGCATACGGATGGATACGGACGGACTGATTATGGCAGGGCAGGGATTTGACCAAGTGACTTGGATGGACGTAAGAGTAGGGAATATCCTGCCTACCCCAAGGCATGGGAAGCCGGTAGAAATCAACGCCTATTGGTATAATGTGCTCTGTATTATGGAAGAATTGCGCCGGTTCGGCCCGGAGGCGGAAATGGGCTACGGAAAATTGGCTGAGCAGGTAAAGGAAAGCTTCGGGAAGCAATTCTGGAACGAAGAGGCGGGCTGTCTGAAGGATGTGCTTTCGGGGACGAAGGCAGACGGGCAGATTCGGTGCAACCAGATATGGGCGGTATCCCTCCCCTTTTCCGTACTGTCTCCGGAACGGGAAAAGCAGGTGGTAGAAACCGTGTTCCGGAAGTTATATACGCCCTACGGCCTACGGACCCTTGCTCCGGAAGACGAGGAATTCTGTCCTTTTTATGGCGGCGTGCAGTTAAAGAGAGATTTGGCATACCACCAGGGTACGGTATGGGTATTCCCTCTGGGAGGATATTATCTGGCTTACCTGAAAGTGAACGGGTATTCGGAGGAAGCGAAGGAATACGTCCGCATGCAGCTGGAAAACATAGAGGCTGCCATGCGGGAAGGGTGTGCCGGGCAGCTGCCGGAAATATATGACGGAGAAAATCCCGTATCTTCCAAAGGGTGCTTTGCGCAGGCATGGAGCGTGGGGGAAATGCTGCGGGTGTATGATGCGCTGAGATAATTCTCATGTAGGGTAAAGAACTATCCGGAATGATTTTATTATGTGCAATGAAATTTATTCCGCTTTTAGAAATGAAGTGTTATAATATAGTCACTGATAAATTCTTTAGGTTAGAATCGATGATGGTGTAAACGAAAAGGCAGTTTTGGCATTCCGGCGACGGCTCCTTCGTTTACACCATTATAGTTTTTAAGCTGCTGTTTCCTTGCTTTTTTCAATTCACCGTTATTTCCGCAATGATGTACTGGCAACTTGGTATCCGTTTCCTCCGCAAACAAAACCATATCGCCTTTTTTATGTCTCATGACCACAAAAAGAAAAGATAATTCACTGTAAAAAATAACCTCCCCCTATCTTTTTCGCTCATCCAACCGTTATACATAATGAAAGAAACAAGCACCGAAGCTTTCAATAATCAATAACGGGAAAGGAGGATTTTGTGGACATTGACTTTTTGCTGATACAGAAAATGAAGCACGGAGACGAAAATGCCTTTCATGTATTTGTGCACAAACACTATCCGGCAATACTGAAGTACTGCCATTATCATTGTCCGGATTTATCATACAGTGAAGACATAACGCAGGAAACTTTTTTGCGGTTCTTTGAAAAATTATCCGAATACCGTTATATGGGCAAGACAAGGAATTATTTGTATACCATAGCTGGAAATCTTTGTAAAGATTACGGCAGGAAGAGGAAGGAATGCTTTTTGGATGAACAGGAGGCGGAAGTGCAAAGTCTTCCGAAACCGTCGGAAACGGAGGCCATTCTGAATAGGATATCAATGGAGAAAGCGTTGGACAGCCTGCCGGACGAATTGCGGGAGGTGATTGTGCTTCATTATTTTCATGGTTTGAAACTTGCGGAAATAGCCGGTATTCTGCGGATTGGATTACCGTTGGTGAAGTACCGGCTTGGGGCTGGCAAAAAAAGATTGAGGCAATTGCTGAAGGAGGAAGATTCGTGAATTGGGAAAAGGAACTGAGAAGCTATGGGACAACGATTCGGGTGACTGCCGATGAGGGGAGAATGAAAGAAACCGTCGGAAAGGCAATGGATATTTTCTGCGCTGCGGAGCAGGGACGGATGCTGACTTATCGGGAGTTTTTGTGGGAGCAGCTATTGTGGATGAGAAAACGATGGTGGTGCCTGCAGGCTATGCTGCTTTTTCTGCTATGGATATCTTTCCCATACTTGGAGCATATGCGGAGTGCACAGAGAGCAATCGGCATCGCAGCCTCCCTGTTTGTAATTTTGGTTATTCCGGAATTATGGAAAAGCAGGACTTGCCAGCTTATGGAAACGGAAGCAGTGTCCTATTATTCATTGCGGCAGATTTATGCTTCCAGGATGCTGCTGTTCGGCATTGCGGATATTGTGCTGGTCACTCTTTTCTGCGGGCTGTTTTCTGCCGCATGGGATATGGCTCTTCCGCAGCTTTTGATACACTTTATTTTTCCTATGACGGTAACGGCATGTATTTGTTTCGGGACTTTATGCAGTAAATATTTTTTTAGTGAAAAAACGGCTGTTATCCTGTGCATGGCATGGAGCATGGTCTGGGGAAGCATTATTTTGAATGAAAAAATATATGCTTCGATTACACTTCCGTTATGGGTCTTACTTTTTGGGGCGGCGTTCTGTTTTTTTTCATATGTAGTATATCGTATATTGTATAATTGTAATTCGTATTGGGAGGTAAATCTGAATGGAAGTGACTTTGGATAATCTGACAAAAAAATTCGGGGATTTTACGGCAGTGGACAGCATAAGCCTTACCATGACGTGCGGGGTGTTTGGCTTGCTGGGAGTGAATGGAGCCGGAAAAACAACTTTGATGCGTATGCTGTGTACGCTGGTGAAACCTACTTCGGGAAATATTTACTGCAACGGAAAGGATATATTCGGCATGGACGGGGAGTATCGGAATCTGTTGGGATATTTGCCGCAGGATTTTGGGTTCTATCCGGAATTTACAGTAAAGGATTATTTGCTTTATATTTCTTCCATTAAGGGCATCCGCCCTATCGTAGCGAAAAAACGGACTAGGGAATTGCTGGCAAAGGTGGGGCTTGCTCAAGCGGCGGATAAAAAAATGAAAAAGCTGTCGGGAGGAATGAAGCGGCGGGCAGGGATTGCACAGGCAATGCTGAATGACCCTAAAATATTGATACTTGACGAGCCTACGGCGGGGCTTGACCCAAATGAGCGGATACGTTTCCGCAATCTGATCAGTGAACTTTCGGAAGACCGCTTAGTGCTGCTGTCTACGCACATAGTTTCCGATATCGAATATGTGGCAAAGGAAATATGGATGATGAAAGACGGGAAAATAGCGAACAAAGGGACTTTGGAGGAAATACTGCAATCCATGCCGGAAAAGGTCTGGATTTGTCATGTGCCGCAGACGGGGGTATCTGCTTTGGCAAAGAAACATAGGATTTCCAATATAAGGGCGGGGCATGGGACAGCGGAACTGCGGATTATTTCGGCCGAAAAGCCTTGCGAAGAGGCAGTGCCTGCCGTCCCTGTTCTGGAAGATGTTTTTTTATATTATTTCGGAGAAACGGGAGGGGATGAAGATGCTGTTGTTTGAAATCAAGAAGGTTTTTCTGAAGCCGGCAAATAAAATAGCGCTTGTGCTCTTGGCGGGCGTTCTTGCCGCTGCGTGTTACTGCGCGGTGGTTTCTGTGGAATATGTGGATGAAGAGGGGGAGACTGCGGCAGGAGCAGAAGCGGCGAGACTGCTGCGCAGTAAAAAGATGGAATGGGCAGGTTTCCTTACGGAAGATGTGTTGGCGGAGGTAATCCGGCAAAATGCGTTTATCAATGCCTCTGAGGAATATCTGGCTCAGGATGTGCGGGAAAACAATAAGGCATATGCAAAAAAACAGGGTTTTTCCGATATAAGGGATATGATAAACCGTGCATTCTGTGGGTTTAAGGAATATAATTACTATCGGGCGGACAGTATTTCGGAGAATGAGGTATCTTCCTTTTACGCAAACAGAGTTTTTCGCTTAAAGGAATGGCTGTATTCCGAGGAGGCACAATATCGGTATTCGGAGGAGGAAAAACAATTTCTGATCGGACAGTATGAACGCTTGGAAGAGCCGCTTTATTATGAGTATGCGGACGGGTGGGGGGCACTTTTGGAATTCGCGCCGTCGGTCATCATGATTATGGTATTGCTTCTGGGCTTTCCCATATCCGGTATCTTTTCCAATGAATTTCAGTGGAAATCGGATGCGGTCTTCTTTTCGTCCAAGCACGGGAGGGACAAAGCGGTGGCTTCGAAGGTAAGTGCGGGATTCTGTATTGTGACGGGAATATATTGGATAGCTGTGGCTGTTTATTCGGCGGTGGTTCTTGGCATATTGGGGACGGAGGGTGCCGGCTGCGCCGTTCAGATGAGCCATTGGAAAAGTTTTTATAATATCAATTTCTTGGAGGCGTATCTTTTGACCATAGGGGGAGGGTATATCGGAAGCCTTTTTATGCTGACGCTGTCTATGCTGGTTTCTGTCAAAACACATTCACCGGTGCTGTCCGCGGCAATTCCGTTCCTGCTCATATTCCTTCCGTCGTTTGCGGACAGTTTTTCCGTATTTTCCGATATGCTGGGATTATTTCCGGATCAGCTGCTGCAGATGGGCAGAGCCCTGGATTATTTTAACTTGTATCGGATAGGCGGAAAAATAGTGGGGGCGGTTCCTGTTCTGCTGGGGGTATACGGTGCGGGGTATTTTCTGATGCCGCCGATTCTGTATCGGATGTACCGGAAATCGGAGGTGAGGTGATGCGGCTGTAAATTCGGACGTTTGGATATTTGGCAGCAGCTGCAAGAACCAATACCTATACATCGAAGATATATTGCAGATTGTAATTGCGCTCTGCAGCGTTGGGAGATGGATGCCTGTTGCCTGCGGTGAGGCTGTTGACTTCCGCGGGCAACGAATCAAGTGGCTGTTTGCAGCAGGATTTTTGATTGTCAATTTGAACCTGTTGCCCACGGCGGGGTTTATGACTGGCGGCAGACTAATAGTTCTATATCCGTATCCGAAAATACGTCTTTTATAATGGCGGATACGTTATCCCAAGTTAGTTTGTCTAAACCGCAGCCTATGAGAGGCATTGCAATTTTCGTGATATGTTCCGTTTCACATATACTCCGCATTGCCATAAGGGCAGAACGCATGGATTGGTAAGTGGGCTTATGGAAATGCCTTTCTTTTGTGATGAGATTCAGTACTCTGCCCTCTGAAATGCAATCTCCCTCAAGTTTCCGGCTGCGCCATTTTTTTAAATAATCGGGATATTTGTTTTGGAGCGTGTGTTTCATATCAAATCTTTTGTTAAATTCAACAACAATTCCTTTTCCCATTCCGAAATCGGCACTGATGCAGTGGGACAGATGATAGTCTTCCGGAACCGAAAATAAATCTCTCACTTCTTCTGTATAGGTCATGCTTTTGCCTCCTGTCATTGACGGCTGCCGCCGGGTCTTTGGTTTCTGTTGATTGACGGACAGCCGATTGGCTGATAACATTTATTATATCAAAGCATTGTGGATTTTTCCAGAGCATTTTTCAGACACGCTCTGGTGTTTTTAAATTATGGACGGCATGGGAAAGGAGAACGGTGGTTGTATGAAAGAAAAACTGTATCAGGATGCCCGGCAGATTATGGCGGGTGCGATTGGTCAGGTGATGCCTGATGCTGCCGTACGGCAGGCATTGTCAGGCAGGGAATATTCCGGGAAGGTATATCTTGTCGCTGTAGGAAAGGCGGCATGGCAAATGGCAGAGGCGGCTGTGGATCTGATTCCGTTATCATTGGCAGCAGGCATTGTGCTGACAAAGTACGGTCATGTAAAACATAGGCTGCCCGGCATAGTCTGCTTGGAAGCAGGGCACCCTGTGCCGGATGAAAATTCGCTGAAAGGTACGGAGGCGGTCTTGGACATGACGGCTGATTTAACCGAAGAAGATACAGTGCTGTTTCTGCTGTCCGGCGGCGGCAGCGCTTTGTTTGAGCAGCCGTTGGTTTCTTTGGAGGAATTGCAGGATATTACCGAGCAGTTATTGGCAAGCGGGGCGGATATTGTGGAAATCAATAGAATCCGTAAACGGCTCAGCGGGGTGAAGGGCGGCCGCTTTGCGCAGCATTGCGCGCCGGCCAAAGTGGAGGCCGTGATTTTAAGCGACATCGTGGGAGATCCTTTGGATATGATTGCCAGCGGACCTGTCACTCCCGACAGTTCCACCTGTGCGCAGGCTCTGGCTGTCGTGCGGAAATATGGGCTGAACTTAAGCGACAGGGCAAGAGCCTGCCTGGAAAGAGAAACGCCAAAGGAACTGGGCAAGGTGGAAACCCGTATTATCGGAAATGTGCGCCAATTATGTGCAGCCGCAGGCCGGGTTTGCCGGGAACTGGGCTATGAGACAGTGCTTCTGACGGATTGCCTGGGGTGCGAAGCCAAGGAGGCCGGCCGGTTTATGGCAGATATTGTCAGGTGCCATGCCGGAAGCGGACGGAAATTAGCATTTCTGGCGGGCGGGGAGACTGTGGTAAGCGTTACCGGACACGGCATGGGCGGACGCAATCAGGAACTGGCTCTGGCGGCGGCTCCGGGCATTTCAGGGCTGCATGCGGCAGTATTCAGCGTGGGCAGTGACGGCACGGACGGCCCTACCGACGCGGCAGGGGGCTATGTGGACGGGGATACTCAGCGGGCGTTGGAGGAGAAAGGTTATTCCGTGTCCGAATCACTGGCGGATAATGATGCTTATCATGCCCTTAAGGCGGTGAACGGACTGCTTGTCACCGGCCCTACCGGAACCAATGTGAATGATGTGACGGTGGCGCTGCTGCAGGAGTGCTGATTTCTGTGTCCGAAATCATGAAAAACAATTTTTGGTTTTATGCCTCTGCAGCTGCTCGGGCTGACAGCATACGAGATCTTGCTGCAGCCTGAGCAGCTGCGCAGGAACAATACCTAAAACTGATTTCACTCGGACGTGTTTGAGAAATGCTTTCTGTCAGAGGTGTGTCACAATTGCATATATTCTCTTGCGGAAAGGATGGGCACATAGTGGGCTATGTCACTTAAAATTGGCACAAATATTCCGCAAAATGGTGAAATCATACATCGTTTTGCAGGTGACAGGAATGAATTTTAAGACACATTCTGGCCCGCGATGCCTTACAGTTTACATAGGATGTAAAATTATGGTATGATGCACAACAGGAAATGTTGGAATTTGTAGATTTTAGATGATAGTTCAAGGCAGCGGCATATAAGGGATAAATTAAGAAAGTTGTGGGAATATGGGGGAATCGCCGTATGGAATACGAAGAGACGGAAAACAATAAGCTGGAGGAGTATGTGACAAAAGTGATGATTGAGATGGGTGTGCCCGCGCACCTGAAAGGTTATAGATATCTTCGGGCATCCATTATTATGGCGGAAGAGGATATGGAAGTGGTGGGCAGCGTGACTAAGCTTCTGTATCCCGAAATCGCAAAGAAATACAAGACTACGGAGCAGAAAGTAGAACGTGCCATAAGGAATGCGATAGAAGTTTCATGGATGCGGGGGAATGTACGGATTTTTGAAGAGTTATTCGGCTATTCCGTGCAGACGGGAAACAGCCGCCCCACAAACAGCGAATATATTGCTCAGATTGCGGATAAAATCAGTTTGGATCTGCGTAATGAGGGCAGGGAAGCAGATAATATTTAGCCGGTTATTGCGGGAGGCGCATCCGGGACACACTTTCTGGGCGGAGCATTTGCGCTGGAAAGCTAGGAGGCAGTCATTGAAGGATTTCCCATAGGCTCCGCTTTTTTCAAAAGAGATGTGGTTTTTCACTTCTTTGGAGATGGTTGTGCAGTCCTTGTTTAGAAACCTGCCGATAGCTTTAAAGCCTTGCCCTTCATTCAGTTTCGTTTCGATCATAATTTTGGAATCAAGAGTTAAATGTTTTTGTTTGTTCATAAGTGGTTCTTTCCCGCTGGGAGGAAGCAGCCATATTTATATAAAGGATTTTAACAGATAATTCGGAAAGATTGAATTCCACTGTTGGG
>CAJTVK010000095.1 GCA_910579645.1 uncultured Lachnospiraceae bacterium
CCGCTGCCGCCGTCCCGCAAAAAAATTCCTCCCGTGCGTCCGCCTCCCAACACAACACTCAGCCTGAACTGTCACAGACTATATTTCATATATAAAAAAACTATATACATGCCTTCCTTTTTTTACTATAATAAAATAAGTATGGGATTTTGTGCCCGGAAACGGCCGGAACGGCCCGCGGCTCTTCACCGCCCAATCGGACACTGTCATAAAAACAGAGAAGAAAGGAATTGGTATACTATGAAATTCAGCAACGGATGCTGGCTGCAGAAGGAAGGCTGTGCCTGCTTTGCGCCGCAGGAAGTCTATTTCACGAAAATCGAAGCTACGAAAGTCACCTTGCTCGCTCCCACCCACCACATCATTAGGCGCGGCGATACTTTAGGCGGCATCAACCTGACTTTGGAAATCACTTCCCCTGCCCCTGAGATACTGAGGGTGCGTACCTACCATCACAAAGGAAGCCTGCAGGCTTCTCCCTCCTTTGAGCTGGAGCTTACGGAGGAACTGCCGCTAAACGTCAAGGATTCGGAAGAGGAAATCAGTATTTCCAGCGGCTCCCTGACACTTACCATAACAAAAAAGAACTGGTCCATGTCCTATTCCCGGAACGGCAAACCAATCACCACAAGCACGGGCCGTGACCTTGCCCTTATGAAAACAGACTGGAAAGGGGATGCCTATGACAAAGGCGACAACGAACACACTTATATGCGTCAGATGCTTTCCCTGTCCGTAGGGGAACTGGTCTACGGCATGGGCGAACGGTTCACTCCCTTTGTGAAGAACGGCCAGAGCGTGGATATCTGGAACGCGGACGGCGGCACCAGCACGGAACAGTCCTATAAGAACATCCCGTTCTTCCTGACGAACAAAGGATACGGCGTACTTGTCAACCACCCGGAAATGGTATCCTTTGAAGTAGGCACGGAAATGGTCACAAGGACGGAATTCTCCGTGGAGGGCGGTTATCTGGATTATTTCCTTATCAACGGCCCCGGCATGAAGGAGGTGCTGACCCGTTATACGGATCTGACCGGCAAGCCAAGCCTCCCGGCTCCCTGGACCTTCGGCTTATGGCTGTCCACCTCCTTCACCACCGACTATGACGAAAAAACGGTCATGAGTTTCGTGGACGGCATGATAAACCGCGGCATCCCTCTGCGCACGTTCCACTTCGACTGCTTCTGGATGAAAGATTTCCACTGGTCCGATTTCCTATGGGACAGCAGGGTTTTCCCCGACCCCTCAGGCATGCTGCGGCGCATCAAGGCCAAAGGGCTGAACATCTGCGTATGGATTAACTCCTACATTGCACAGGAATCCGCCCTCTTTGACGAAGGAGCCGAAAAAGGGTACTTCATCAGGCGTACCAACGGCCAGGTATGGCAGTGGGATATGTGGCAGCCCGGCATGGCTGTCGTGGATTTCACCAATCCGGAAGCCTGCCGCTGGTTCCAGGATAAATTGGAAGCACTGCTGGATATGGGCGTGGACTGTTTCAAGACGGATTTCGGCGAAAGGATTCCTTCCGAAAACGTCGTCTATTACGACGGCTCCGACCCGAAGAAAATGCACAACTATTATACCTACCTGTACAATAAATGCGTCTATGAACTGCTGGAACGGAAGCGCGGCAAAGGGGAAGCCGTATTGTTCGCCCGCTCTGCCACGGTAGGCGGCCAGAAATTCCCTGTCCACTGGGGAGGAGACTGCTGGTCCGACTATGAATCCATGGAAGAAAGCCTGCGCGGCGGCCTCTCGCTGATGATGTCCGGATTCGGTTACTGGGCGCATGACATCGGCGGGTTTGAGCATACTTCCACGGCGGATGTGTACAAACGCTGGGTAGCTTTCGGCCTGCTCTCTTCCCACAGCCGTCTCCATGGCAGCACTTCCTACCGTGTCCCCTGGGTTTATGACGATGAGGCCGTAAGCGTAGTCCGCTACTTTACCCGCTTCAAGGCAAAGCTGATGCCTTATTTATACAAAACAGCCATAGATACTTCCGTCAGCGGCATCCCCACCATGAGAAGCCTGGTACTGGAATATCCGGAGGACAGAACCTGCCATTATATCGACAAGCAGTATATGCTGGGAGACTGCCTATTGGTAGCCCCCATCTTCAACGAAGAAGGCATAGCGGAATATTACCTGCCCGCAGGCACTTGGACCAATTTCTTCACCGGAGAGGAAATCCAGGGCGGCAAATGGCTGACCGAGAAACACGGCTATTTAAGCATTCCTCTTATGGTAAAGGAAAACTCCGTCATTGCCATAGGCTCCGCGGACGACAGGCCGGATTATGATTACAGTGAAAATGCGGAACTGAAGATTTATGCGCTGCAGGACGGAAAAGAAGCTTCTTCCGTCATCTACGGCATGGACCGGAAACCGGAACTGCAGATTACCGCATTAAAACAGGGGAATGAAATCAATATTCATGTGGAGACAGAGAAAAGCTACACTCTGCGCTTGGTGAACGTACAGGCTACCGCCGCATCCGTAATGAGCCTTACGGTGGACGGCCGGGACAGCCTCCTACGGCTGAGCGGAACCCGCGACTTTGTAGTCAGCGTATAAAATATATCACGTAATATTTAATAACATTTTGCCTGTTATGCGTCCTGAAGGTATCATGGATAATTTTACCACGGAACTGTCATAACAGGCATATTTTCTTATTGTATAGAAAAAAGACCAGAAAAAGCACTTTTCTCTCTTGACAATAAGTATACGAAATAATAAAATATCTTCTTGTAGAGTAAACAACTTACATATTTTCAACTATCAAAGGAGGGTTTTTCCAATGAAAAGAAAAACTATTAACAAATTGTTGGCAGTAGCCGTAAGCGCTGCACTTTGTATTCCGATTACATTTGCAGACCCTATCAGTGCTAATGCGTCCATTTCCGCTGATCTGCCTGGTACCGGCGACACAGACACGGATACCGATACAGATAACGGTTCCGGATCTGTTTCAGGCAACAGACCGTCAGCACCCAGCACAGATTCCAACTCAGGATCTTCTGCTTCTGCTTCAGGTTCCGGTTCTTCTGAAGCAGCTGTCGTTAATTCGGCAAGCGCAAGCACGGTAGTTATCGGCAACAGCCGCGTGAAATCCACGGTAGGCGGCATCTTTACCGCAACTTCCGTTACAGGAACCGCTATCACCACACCTAAGGACGTTCTTGCATCCGCTGTCGGCTTAAGCGATGCAGAAATCAAAGCAGGCACAAATGTTCGTTCTTATATCTGTGATAACCGTGACAAAGCTTCCAAGGCTGCCCTTCAGTCCGCTGCCGAAACAGCAGGCAAGACTGTAGCCGGCTATGTGAACATGGATTTATACAGCATTACGAAGAGAGGCGTCGTTACTAAGATTACATCTTCTTCCGAACCTGTAACCATTACTTTCGCACTGCCTGGCCGTCTTATGAACGCAAACCACAGCTACTCCATTCTTGCAATTGACAAGGACGGAAAGACTGTCATCATGAATGACGTGGATACCGATTCCAAGACACTTACAATCAATACAAAAGTATTTGGTGCTTACTCCATCGTATACTAAGATTCAGTTTGTAAGACAAATAAAAACCCCCGGACAGTTTACTGCCCGGGGGTTTTTATGCCTGTTCCCATTCTCTCCTTTCCCTTCTTTCATGCACTTTTCAATCCTTTCAGGACATACCATATGCCCAACTAACACAAATTATTACCGGAGCCAAAATATTCCATTGACATTCTTTCCGTCATATGCTATTATATCAAATGTACGGAACACCTAAGTGTTTGTACATGTAAAATTCCCCTTTTACATTTAAGTGAATGGAGCCAATTTCGTTGGCTCCATTTGTATTATTGTATTATTGCATTATGCTCAGACCTATGCGGGCGGACACCCTTCAGATCAATTCCGGAATATCCATCGGGTCATCAGCAAATACCATGGCTCCGGCCCTTTCCTGTTCTTCTCTTGTACGAAATCCCCATGCCACCGCAATGCAGTCCATGCCTGCATTTGCCGCCGTTGCAATATCCACCTCGGAGTCGCCCACATATACCGAAGTTTCCTTGCTGCTGCCCAATTCCTCCAACGCTGCCAGCACAGTATCCGGAGCAGGCTTCTTGCGGATTCCTTCTTTTTCCCCTATGGCAACCGTTATATAATCTTCAAAATAAAGCCGCTTCAGTTCCTGCACCCCGTCATAATATTTATTGGAAACAATGGCCATCTTATGCCCGCTTTCCCTGAGCATGGCCAGAAGTTCCATAATATGCGGATACGGAGCCGTCTTGTCATTGCAATGTGCCCCGTAATGACTGCGGAACGTTTCGAACACCTCTTCAAAGCGCGGATGCTCCGCCCCTCCCGGCACTACAAGTTCCATCAGCCTCCGTATGCCGTTTCCTACGGACCTTCTCACCTTCTCCGTAGAACATAAAGGCATCCCCGCGCCTTGCAGCGCATAATTTACGCTGTCCCTTAAATCCTCCAAAGTATCCAGCAAAGTTCCGTCCAAGTCAAAAATCACCGTATCATATTTCTTCATGCAAACCTCCGCTCAGTCCCCTAAAACCTTTCTTATATGCTTCCTTACCACAATATAACACACCACATGTGCCGCAAAAGTGATTCCCCAAGTCACCGGATACGAAATATACAGCATAAACAGCGAACGGTTCCACTGAAAGACCGTCATAATCCATAAAATACGGAAGCCGCAGGCACCTATCAGCGAAACAATCATCGGCATCACCGAATAACCCAATCCCCGAATCGCTCCGACCATGGTGTCCATTGCCCCGCACAGGCAGTATGCCGTGCATATCACACTGAGCCGCAGAATGCCGTAGTCAATCACTTCCGGATCGGAGGAATAAATGCCGAGAATCTGCCTTCCGAAAAATCTGGCGCCGTTTCCCATCACAAGCCCTATCAGCAGGACAATCACCAAGCATTCCACCAGCACTTTGTTAATACGGTCATATTGCTTTCCCCCAAAGTTCTGGCTGGTAAAGCTGACCGCCGTCTGATGCATGGTATTCATGGCAGTGTATACAAAGCCTTCAATATTGGCCGCCGCCGTGTTTCCTGCCATGGCAACGGAGCCGAAGGAATTGACCGAAGACTGAATCAGTACATTGGACACCGAGAAAATGGCTCCCTGCATCCCGGCCGGCAGCCCGATTCTGGCTATGCGGAATAATTTGTCTTTATAAATATGCATCCGCTTGGGATAGAAACGGAAACTGCCCTCGCTTTTCATCAGGCACCTGACAATGCAGGCTGCGGACACGCATTGGGACAGCACGGTAGCCAATGCCACCCCCGCCACGTCCATATGAAGCGCCGTAACAAAGAAAACGTTCAGCAGCACATTGATGACCCCTGCCGCAGACAGGTAATAAAGAGGCCGCTGCGTATCCCCTATCGCCCTTAAGATGGAACTTCCGAAATTATACAAAAGCAAGACCGGCATTCCGAGAAAATAAATCCTCATATACAGCACCGACTTGTCCAGCACATCCGCCGGCGTGCCCATCAGTTCCAAAAGCGGCTTTGCCAGCACGCCTCCTATGACACACAGCACAAACCCGCTGATAATGCTGAGGAGCATGGCCGTGTGCACCGTCTCGCTCACTTCCTTTTCCTGCCCGCCTCCGTAATAGCGGGCAATCAGCACATTGGAACCGACGGACAGCCCGATAAATATATTGATCAATAAGTTAATCAAGGAACTGGTGGAACCTACCGCAGCCAGGGACTGACTCCCCGCGAACCGCCCCACCACCACCACGTCCGCCGCATTGAACAGCAGCTGCAGAATCCCCGACAGCATTAACGGTACGGAAAATATCAGGATTTTCCCAAGCAGAGGCCCGTGGCACATGTCAATTTCATAGGATTTTTGCTTTTGCATCTTTTTCATTATCTCTCATCCTCCCGATTCTATAACGATTATATTCTACCGGAAAAATTTTGTAAAGAGGTGACACTACACCGGAAAGCTGACTTTCCTTAACATTTCTATTGAAAAAGCATGCCTGAAATGATAAAATGAATTTAAATACGGATACTAAGGACAATACCATCATGAAAACATTGAAACGAATTATTTTTGCTCTGTTAGGATTGCTTATCGCCGGCACCGTCGCTTTGGTCGGCATTATTTTGTATGCGGAATACAGCGGCAACCGCTTTACCCCGGATTCCGTCCCGGCTCAGGCCGAGGCCGATTTATATGAAGAAGAATCCCGTCTGGCATACGACGATAACGGTAATTTAATCGAACTGCCCACGGCGCAGGCTCCCGAAGAAGCTGCCGACACACCGGCCGAAGGTTCCGCGGCCGGAGCGGAATCGGAAGCCGTTTCGGAAATGCCGGCAGACAATACCGCTCAGACAGCCAATGCAGCCGCGGACAACGCCTCCCAGGCAGCGGCTCAGGCGCCGGAAACCCCCGCGCCTGATGCAAATTCCGCCTATGCGGCTTCCGGTGCCGGTTCCGAGCCGGAGTTACCCTATGTGATGGATTTGGGCACCGCTCTTTTCCATACCCCAGGCTGCCCCGATGCGGCCAACATCGATGCGGATAAACGCTCCGAAATGACGACTACCAGCATTAAAATCATAAATGCAGGCTATAAGCCCTGTCCCAACTGTCATCCGGATACTGCCGCAGCATCATCCGCCGCTGCGGATGCCGGTTCTGCCACGGTGACGGTATCCAACGAACTGAATTACTGACTGAATGCAGGATTCACCCCACCTGCCAGCCGGCAAATTTCTTTTTGGCGGCAATGCCGAAAGCTATCATAGCCGTTGCGGATATGCCTATCGCTATCCACAGCGGCATTATTTTTTGTCCGAATGCCGATACGGATGTAAGGCCCAGTACCGTCGTCACCTGCATCTGATAGGCAGGCATCATTGCCTGCACCCATTGGGGAATGGAGAACCATACCGGCACCACGAAACAAGCCGCGGCCAGAACCACTGCGGCAAAAGAGGTTCTGCAGCAGGCCGATATCAGCAGCGTCATTCCCGTCAGAAGCAGACAGGCCGCTAGCCATATCAGCACGGCATAGCCCAGCATTTCCCCATAGTTCATTTCGTAAGGAACCGTCCAGTTCCTGCCGGTTATATCCACCTGCACGCTGGTATCCCATCCTTCCGTCCCATAGGCAGACAGAAACAGAATGCCGTTCACTCCCACCACAGACATGCATATCAGAGCACCGAAGATAAATGCCGCCGCAATCTTGGCTCTCACAAGAAGTGTTTTTCCGTACCGTGCGGTCAATATCAGCGCATCCGTCCCTTTTGCATATTCCTCCGAGAAAACAGGGGCTATGGCTGTCACTATCACGCATCCTGCCACCAACATCATATTGATTCCCTGAAACAAAAGCAACGTATATCCCTTGTGATATCCCAGTTGTATTTTTCCCATCTCCGGAGTGAACACATCCGCTGTTGTCATGCCTTTCTCTCGGTAAAACCGGTTGTCCACATACTGAATAATATCCGGGCAAAGATTATAAAAATATTTCCCTGCCTTTTCCGCCGCTTCTTTGGAGTATGCCTTATCATGGAGTTCCTCAGCCTTTTCGTCAGTCAGCTCTCCCTGATACCTGCGGTCAAACTCCTGCATATAACGTATCGCCTCCGTCCCTTCCAGTATCTCCCCCTCCGTAGTAATCACTTTTTCCCTGGCTGCCCCCATCTTAAAATAGGCCAGCAAATTGAAAAATGCCATAAAAATCAGCATAAACCACACCATTTTTTTGCCTATTATCTTACGCAGTTCATATCGCGTCAACTGTACCATGTTGCACCGAACCCCTTTCTCTTCCTCCGATTTTTCTGTCTCATCCGTTCTTCTGCTTTCCTATCCGCCACTCTGTTTTCAGCCCTGCTCTATGCTTTGCCTTACTCCCTAAAATAATACAAATACACGTCCTCCAGCACGGGCTCTGCCTGCCTTGCATCCGCTGTAGGCCTTTCCTCTTGGATGATGCGCAGCAGCACATTCCCGTCCTCCGTATTCCGCAGATTGCCCACATTGAACTTCCGAGCCATGACATCGGCCTCCGCCGCCGTCACCGTGCATTCCCACACTTTTCCCTCCGCTGCCTTCCGTACCTCCCCGGGGCTTCCTTCATGGATAATCTGCCCTTCTTTCATGACAAATATTTTTCTGGAAATATACTCCACATCGGAGACAATATGGGTAGAAAACAGCACCAGCCGGTTTTGTGCCATGGCGCTGATTAAGTTGCGGAACCGTACCCGCTCTTTCGGATCCAATCCTGCCGTCGGCTCATCCAGAACCAATATCCTCGGATTGTTCAGCATCGCCTGTGCAATTCCCAGCCTCTGCTTCATCCCTCCCGAAAAAGTCTTTATCTTCTTATTCCTGATTTCCCAGAGCCCCACTTCCTGCAAAAGTTCCATGGATTTTTCTTTTGCCGCTGCCTTCGGCAGCCCCTTCAGCGCACCGATATACAGCATAAACCGCCATGCGGTAAAATCCGGATAGTAACCGAAATTCTGAGGAAGATACCCAAGCAAATCCCGATATGCTTCCCCCATGTCCCGAATGGGAGTCCCTTCCAGAAGGATTTCTCCCATAGTAGGTGTCTGTATATCACATATCATACGCATCAAAGTTGTTTTACCTGCCCCATTGGCTCCCAGCAGCCCATAGACTCCGTAGTCCATTGCCGTGCTGATCCGATCCACAGCCAGCTTATTCCCGTATTTTTTCGTCACCCGGTCTATTCTAAGTTCCATAATATTTCATCCTCCCTCTCCTTCCCCCTGCCGAACCAAAGCACCGCGCATGCCAAAAACAGAAAGCTTGCCGCCAGCATCATCCCCGCTCCGGTCATGCCTGACACCGCCAGCCCCGTTTCCAGCCATTTCCCAAAGCTGACCTGCACCGTCGCCATCCCGCATCCCATGCAAAGAAGAACCAGATTTCCGTTCCGCATAGGAAACCGCTCCAGAAAAAGCAGATATGACCCTGCCGCTATATTAAAGGGCACCAATATCCACAGACAGATGTCCATAAAACTGCCTCCCCCGCCGTAAATCAGCAGAGAGAATACCGTCAATGCCGCCAAATCGCACATACCGAACAAAAACAGCTTCATCCCCGCTATTTTCCTCGTGTCATACTTACAGCTTCTTTCCAGTTCCCACATACCGTAATGCACCGCCTTGGATATCTCAAATCCGCCCACCGCGGTAAATATAGGAACCAATGCCGAAATGCCCATAATTGCCGGCTTCCCTCCGAACCCCTTCGCCAGCCAGATTCCCGCCAATACTATCAGAAACTGTACCGTCCAGCTTGCCGGATGGACATATTCCGCCTGTTCCCACAGCCTCACCCATATATTTTTGTCTTTGGAAACCGGCAATTCCTGTAACTGCTGCCGGAACAGAGCCATATCCGCTTCCTTCCGATTCCTGTCCGGCTCCGGTGCCTCATTTCCTGACAAAAACGCCGTTATCTCCTTCCTTTCCCTGCCGTCGCTCCTCATTTTTCCGCTCCTTCCCTGATGCCGCTCCGCATCACCCCGCTCCTTCCCTGCCGTCGCTCCTCATCTTCCCGCTCCTTCCCTGCCGTCGTCCCCTTCCCTTAATTCCCACGTTCTCCCTTCCCGCTTTCCATCTCCTCCTTCAGCCTGTCCATCCCCTGTTTCAGCCGTCCCTTGGCTGCCGCCGATGAAATCCCAAGCATCTGTGCAATCTCCCGTATTTTAAATCCGTGATAAAATTTCAGTATAACCGCTTCCCGCTGTGCCTCCGTCAGACTAAGCAAAGCCGCTTCCACATAACAGGCATCTTCCGCCTGCCCTAACGCCCTGTCTTCCGCCCCCTGTGCTTCCAAAACCTCCTCCCCCACACAGACCGCACGTTTCCTGCGGAAATAGTCCGTGCAGACATTGGAGGCAATGCGGAAGGCCCAAGCCCGGAACCGATGCTCATCCGCATATCCGGCCAGCCCCTGAATCATATGCAGGAAAGTTTCCTGCGTACAGTCTGCTGCCGCAGATTCATTTCCTGTCCGGTACCAGCAATAACGGAATATTTCGTCGTAATACCGCTCCGCCAGAATGTCCCATGCCCCCCTTTCTCCCTTCCGGATTCTCTCTACCAAATGCCTGTCACTCTGTTTGCTCCATCCGTCCTTTCCCACCGCATCACCTCCTCCGCACCCTGGAACGTGTCTGAGAATTACCTTCTTTCTGATGTACATCACACTTTGTGAGGTTTTCTCTGTCCGGCCGGAAACCAGAGCTCATCTCTGCCTGACGCTCCGTCCGGACAGAAACGGCAATTCCTCTCTGCCTGACGCTCTCTCCGATCGGAAACGGCAGTTCCTCCCTGCCTGTTCCGCACCATTGCCGCAGCTCTGCATACCGCTGTTCCCCTCGCACTTATATAACGTTCACGCGCCGAAAAAGGATGCACTGTTTTTGAAATTTTTCATATCATATAATAAATGGTGAAACAAAAGGTGATAAATTATGCCATATACTATCGCATTAGATGCCGGCCACGGCGGCGCCAATCCCGGCGCAACTTACAATGGCAGACAGGAGAAAGATGACGCCCTGCGCCTTACCCTTGCCGTAGGCAGACTATTAGAAAATGCGGGCATGAACGTAGTCTATACCCGCACGGACGATATTTACGACAGCCCTGCGCGGAAGGCTGAAAAAGCCAACGAAGCAGGCGCCGATTATTTTGTTTCCATACACCGCAATTCCAGCGTATACCCCAATCAATATACGGGAATCGAGTCCATTGTCTATAACAACTCCGGCCCCGCCGCCAGAATTGCCGAAAACATTAACGAAAACCTTCAGGCACTGGGATTTGTCAACCATGGAGTCAGCGAAAGAACCAATCTGGTAGTCCTGAACCGGACGCAGATGCCTGCCGTGCTGGTGGAAGCCGGTTTTATTAACAACGACAGCGACAACGCAATCTTTGACCAGCGGTTTGACGAATTGGCACAGGCCATTGCGGACGGCATTTTAGATTCCATATAAGCTTCCGTATCAGCCCCCGTTGTCCGCTCAGACGGCAGCCCTGCCGCAAAAATCATCCCAAAGCCCGAAAACTTCCCTCCAAACTATGGTCTTTGGCCAATGTGCTGTACTCCCCCGAACGATTATAAGAATCCAGCAGATAGCTGCTCTGCCCCATTCCCAAGCTTGTAATCCCTCCTTCCGGCAGGATATCCTCTTCTTCCCTTTCCGGTTCTTCCTTTGCCCCAAAAGTCCGGCCGGTTACGGGCTTCCCGAACTCACGGAGAAATTTCTTAACATACTTCCGGCTTTTCCAGCGTTTCCCCTCCGTCTCATTCTCCATGTCCTCCGGCATACCGCCGGACATGCCCTCTCCCTTGCTCTCCGCATCCTTCACCGCATGGACGGCCGTTCCGGCATGCCGGCTTTGAACCGCCGTTTTTTTTACTGCCGCAGCATCTCCTGCCGCGGCTGCCTGTGCCCTTGCCGCCGCATCTGCCTGCAACGCCGATGCCAATACCTCCTGCGGCACCTGCCCCGCTGCCGGCTTTCCTGCGATAGCCGCCGCTTCCGTTATCCCCGATTGCCCTTCCGCCAAAACTGCCCGGTCCGGTTCGTCCCCCCGGATGCTGCTTTCCGTTCCGTCCCCCCATATTCTTCCCCATATGCCGGAGGTTTTGGAAACTAAGCCCTTCCACCCGTCAGACAGCATATCCGTCAGTGAAAACACATTCTGCGCAGCTTCCGCCGGCTTTGCCGCAGCCGTGCCGGGTCCGCCGGGAGCCGCCCCGCCTCTTTGATTCGTTATGCCGTGAGTTTCATGCAGACACTTTGTCACAGTATGTTCATGGCTTCCATAGCTGCCGATGGTTCCGCTTCCTATCATAAATATTTTTCCTCTTTTTCCCTTGCAAACCCGATATCAACAAAAGCATTGTGCTGCTGTATGACCCGCAGCACAGCCACTGCATTTTCCTCGCTCCCCACCGGCACTCCGATTCTTTTCCTATCCTTTGTCACAATCATCAGGATATGCATCTCCACCCCGGCCGTCCGCCGACCCAGCCTGCTCTGTACATCTTCCAAGTGTCTGTATGCCCATACGATATCGTTATAATCGATATACATCCATTTCGTAATGCCCTGCTGAAACAGATAGTACCGTCCATATCGAATGCCCCCTATGGCCTTTGCCGCATGAAAATCCCTCCGTACCATGCTTTCGTCATGGTTCCGTCCGGATGCCGCCGCAAATTCATAACTTTTCATATCCCTTCATATCCCTTCGGCAAGGCACGTCTGCAAATTCCCATATATCTCCGATGCATTCATCAGAGATATATTCCGCAAAAAAGTATTCATTTTTAATAATATTATTTCTGCGGAATTCGGCAAAGAAGAATTGCGCCCTACAGCGTTGCAGGCCCGATACCCCATTGCCTACAGCGGGGCTTTGCTTCCGTGACTGTACAAGACTCCCCTTGCGTTTATTTTATTTCAATCTCTTTCAAATATATATCGGCTATTTTTTGGTAACTGCACACCGCAATGCTATAATCTTCCAACTCATCGCTTACGACAAAATAAGCATTTTCCGTACTTTTGTTCTTTCTGACCACCCTGCCGCAATGCAGCCCTACGCCTGCCGGTTCTACCATCGTCGCATCCAGTCCCTGACGCATGCCCTCACCGGTCAGTTTCATATAGGATTCCTTCACTGCCCATATGCGGTAAAAATTTGTATCGGCATTTTCCGTCCCTAGCCGTTCCAGAAGCGCATTATCCTCCTCCGTAAAAAATCTGTCCGCCATGTCGAACCGCGTCCCACGGTGCTTCTGCACGTCAACCCCTACTTCATTGCCCGAAAAAGCCCCTATGACATATTTCCCCGAGTGGGAAAGGCTGAAACACACTTCCCCGTAATCCCTCAGAAAAGGCTTTCCGTTCTCACCGTATGTATATGCCAAAGGAAGCGGAGCCGCATCTGCCTGCGGCCCGCCTCCTTCGCCCATCCAGTTCTTCATCCCCACCTGAATCAGGTATCCGGCAAGCAGACTCCTTTTCCTGTCCTCTTCATTCCTGCACTGCCAGACCTTTTCCTGACGGGTCTCATCCACCTTATCCATATACTCCCAGAAAACGCTCTCATTTGACAACGCAGCCGTGTCCGCAACATAAACTTTTAACATTCTCCGCCCTAATTTTTACTTTCCGCACCTGCCTCTTCCTTATTATCCGCAAGCGCTATCCCCAATTCCGTTAGCTGTGCCTGATCTACCACATCCGGTGCATTGGTTAAAAGGCAGGAAGCATCCTTAATCTTCGGAAATGCCATGACATCGCGGATACTTTCCGCATGTACCAGCAGCATAACCAGACGGTCTAAACCGTAAGCCAATCCAGCGTGGGGTGGTACCCCATATTTAAATGCATTCAGCAGGAAACCGAAACGGCTGTAGGCATCTTCTTTTTCAAAGCCCAGCACCTCAAACATCTTTTCCTGTATTTCGTTTTGAAAAATCCTGACCGAACCTCCGCCCAGTTCCACGCCGTTCAATACAATGTCATAAGCTTTGGCACGGACCCTGCCCGGATCGGAATCCAAATATTGCAAATCCTCTTCCACCGGCATGGTGAAAGGATGATGCATGGCCACAAACCGGTTTTCCTCCTCACTCCACTCCAACAGCGGAAATTCGGTAACCCAGAGGAAATTGAATTTATTTTCGTCAATCAATCCCAACTGTTTTCCCAGTTCCAGCCGGAGCGCGCCTAACACACTCCACACAATGCTGTTCTTATCTGCGGCAAACAGGAGCAAATCCCCTTTCTCACCGCCCATGGCCTCCACCAGAGCCTTTAGCTGTCCCTCTTCCATAAACTTAGCAAAAGAGGATTTATAGCTGCCGTCTTCCCCGACGGAAAGATAAGCCAGCCCCTTTGCGCCGCAGCCTTTGGCCATATCCGTCAGCGCATCTATTTTCTTACGCGGCATGGCTCCCTGCCCTTTGGCATTGATACCCCTTACGGTGCCGCCGTTCTCCAATGCCGACGTAAAGACACCAAAGCCGCAGCCCCTGACCGTCTCCGACACATCCGTCAGTTCCATGCCGAAGCGGGTATCCGGCTTATCGGAGCCGTATCTGTCCATGGCCTCTCTCCATTTCATGCGGGGCAGCGGAAGTTCCACCTCCAGCCCGATAGCCTCTTTGCAGACAAACTGTATCAGCCGTTCGTTTACGTCTATCACGTCCTCCTCATCCACAAAGGAAAGCTCCATATCCACCTGCGTAAACTCCGGCTGCCGGTCCGCACGCAGATCCTCGTCACGGAAGCACTTCGCAATCTGGAAATAACGGTCATAGCCGGAGCACATAAGCAATTGCTTAAACAGCTGCGGAGACTGGGGCAGACCGTAAAAAGTCCCCGGGTGCACCCGGCTCGGCACCAGATAATCCCTGGCTCCCTCCGGCGTGGATTTCCCAAGAATGGGCGTCTCTATTTCCAAAAAGCCCTCCCCTGTCAGGAACCTACGGATATTTGCCGTAATGGCACTTCGCAGCATAAGATTTCTCTGCAGGTCCGGGCGGCGTAAATCCAAGTAACGGTATTTCAGCCGCAGTTCCTCTTTCGTCCGGGATTCCGCCTCAATGGGGAACGGCGGTGTCTCCGCCTCGGATAAAATGCGTGTTTCTTTCACCCGGATTTCAATCTCTCCCGTCGCCAAGTTTGTATTCACCGCACCTGCCCGTTTCTCCACCGTGCCTGCTGCCGCTACCACAAACTCGCTTCTCATCTTTTCCGCTTTTGCAAAATTCTCCCCGCCACAGTCACTTTCTTCATAAATAAGCTGCAGCAGGCCGGAGCGGTCCCTGAGATCCACAAAAACGATGCCTCCCTTGTTCCTCTGCTTCTGCACCCATCCCATGACGGTAACGGTTTCCCCTTCGTTCTTCAGCGACAACTCCCCGCAGCGGTGTGTCCTCTTCAATCCCTTCATTGTTTCTGCCATCATTCATTCCTCACAATCTCGTCTTTTTTTCCGTCTTTCCGTTTTCCGCTGTCATTGTTTCAGAGGGTTCCTATAAAACTCACGGAATTCCATATAGCCTTCCCCATTCAGCTGTTCCTTCTGGAACTTTTTATTCTTATTCATACGCGCCACCAGAACCTGCGCCCCCTCCTGCCGCTCTTCCTGCGCCTGCGCAATGATCCTGCACAGTTCTTCCGTCGCAACGCCTTTCTCAATCAGATAAGCAATCTTTTTATTTTCCTTTGGAATCCGGAACCCGTTTTCCATCATAATCAATATAATCCGTTCAAAACCGATGGAAAACCCGCAGGCCGGCACATCCTTTCCGGTAAAACGTCCCACCATTTTATCATAACGTCCTCCGCCGCCGCAGCTTCCGCCGAATTCCGGCATGGCAATTTCAAAAATGGTTCCGGTATAGTAAGACATCCCCCGCACCAAAGTCGGGTCAAACACGATTTCAAATTCGGAAGCTTTCGTGGCTCCCACGCTGGCTATAATTTCTTCCAGACTCTGCCTCACTTCCGGCTCCAGCACGCCCTCCAGCTTCTCCGCCAGATAGGACAGCCCGTCCTCCGCCTCTTCCATCCCTCTGAAAAGTTCCAGATACTTCTCGATGCTTTCCGAAGCAAAACCGCTTTTTCCCAGTTCGGCGGCCACGCCTTCCGTCCCGATTTTATCCATCTTGTCCAACGTAATGAATACCTGATCATAAGCTTCTTCCGGAAAGCCGCTGTATGCCGCCATGGCTTTCAGTATTCTTCTCTCATTGATTCGGATTTGGAAATTCCGAAACCCTAATTTCCCCAAAGTTGTCGTAGTCGCCAAAATCAGTTCTATTTCCGCCAGATTCGTAGGCTCTCCCAAAATATCAATGTCACATTGCATAAACTGACGGTAACGCCCTCTCTGCGGATGATCCGCCCTCCATACATTCCCCATCTGCAGTGCCTTAAACGGAGACGGCAGTTCATTGGCATGATTGGAATAATAACGGACCAACGGCACGGTCAGGTCATAGCGCAGCCCTCCGTCCACCAAATCCGCCTCGCTCCGTGCCGTTTCCAAGTTCAGCTTTTCCCCCCGTTTTAAAATCTTAAAAATAAGCTTTTCATTCTCCCCGCCCTGCTTGCTGCTCAGATTCGCAATATTCTCCACGCAGGGAGTCTCTATTGACGTAAAACCGAATTTTCCGTATGTTTCCTTAATCACGCCGATTACATAGTCCCTAATCTGCATTTCCGCAGGCATTATATCCTTCATGCCGGTCACCGGCTTCTTGCTAAGTGCCATAGTCTGCTCTCCTGTCTTTCGTTTTCTATCTGTATTTAGTCGATTTTACACCCTTTTACGGATATTTTCAACTATAAATCCTCCGAATGCGGAAATCAATTTTTGCCTGTGCGGCAGCTCACAGTTAAAAATTGATTTCCGCATTCGGAGGATTGCTTTTATTGCACGGCCCTATCGGCTATGCTATACTATAGCAAACGGCATCTTTCCAAGAGGGATATCAAATGGATTATATAAATCACTATTGCTCACCGCTTGGCGGCATTACTATGGCAAGCGACGGTAAATCAATCATCGGATTGTGGTTCGACGGACAGAAATATTTCGGCAGTACCCTGTCGGAAAAATATTGCGTAGAGGATTTGCCCGTTTTCGGTCAGACTGCAGAATGGCTGGATATTTACTTCAGCGGCCAAGCCCCGGATTTCCTGCCTCCGCTGCATATGAAAACAACGGAATTCCGAAAAACAGTATGGGAAATTATGCTCACCATCCCCTTCGGCCAGACAATGGCTTACCGGGAAATTGCCGATACCCTTGCATGCCGGCGGGGACTCGGGCACATGTCTGCCCAAGCCGTCGGAGGCGCCGTGGGGCACAACGCCATTTCACTGCTAATTCCCTGTCACAGAGTCATCGGCTCCGACGGCAGCCTGACAGGCTATGCAGGCGGTCTTCATAAGAAGCAATACCTGCTTGCAATGGAAAGTTATAGGAAGCACTAGTT
>CAJTVK010000096.1 GCA_910579645.1 uncultured Lachnospiraceae bacterium
TTTCCCATATATATTTCACCGAAAAATAAGCCATCAACCACACACACATTTTCCTCTTCTTTTTTCCCTTTTATTTTCTTTTTTCTCAAAGGAAAAAATAAGGGAAAGAGGAAGAATGCCCATTTTTCAAGGCTTTTGGAGAGATAAAGAAAAAGAAGAGGATCGTTTTTTTGTGTCCGATTCCTCTTCTTTCAAGGTGGTTTTTATGAGGTGAAAAAGACCTTGAAAGGAAGAGGAAAATACCTCTTTTCTTACAAGGTCTAATTACTATGTTTATTCTATTTTAGCGAAAACCAAATTTTGATTTTGGGGAAAATTGGTGGTCGCTATGACAAATCCGTTACTCGAGCTCAATCGTCCCCGGCGGCTTCCCCGTACAGTCAAACAGTACTCTATTAACCCCCTTCACCTCATTCACAATCCTGCTCGTCACCGTCCCCAATACTTCCCACGGAATCTGTGCCGCCTCAGCCGTCATGAAATCGGAAGTATTCACCGCCCGCAGTGCCACCGCATAATCATACGTCCGTTCATCGCCCATAACCCCGACGGAACGCATATTAGTCAAAGCGGCGAAATACTGTCCAAGGCTCTTATCCAGTCCGGCTTTTGCAATCTCCTCCCGATATATCGCATCCGCGTCCTGCACAATCCTCACTTTTTCCGCAGTCACTTCCCCTATAATCCGGATTCCCAGCCCCGGCCCCGGAAATGGCTGCCTATAAACCAGCTTCTCCGGAATTCCCAATTCCAGCCCGGCTTTCCTCACCTCATCCTTGAACAGCAGACGCAAAGGCTCGATAATCTCTTTAAATTCCACGCAGTCAGGCAATCCCCCCACATTGTGATGGGATTTTATCACCGCGCTCTTTCCCAAACCGCTCTCAATCACATCCGGATAAATCGTGCCCTGCACCAGATAGTCCACAGCCCCGATTTTCTTCGCTTCCTCCTCAAATACCCGAATAAACTCCTCCCCTATGATTTTCCGCTTCTGCTCCGGTTCTTCCACACCGGCCAATTTCCTGTAAAACCGATCCTGCGCATTTACTCGGATAAAATTCAAGTCATAGGGGCCGTTGGGGCCGAACACTTCCTCCACCTCATCCCCTTCGTTTTTCCGAAGCAGCCCATGATCCACAAATACGCAAGTCAGCTGTTTTCCTATCGCCTTCGCCAGCAGCACCGCTGCAACCGAGGAATCCACTCCGCCGGAAAGAGCACACAGAACTTTTCCGTCCCCTACCCTTTCACGGATTGCATTTATGCTGGTTTCCACAAAAGAGTCCATCCGCCAGTCGCCTTTGCATCCGCAGATATCAATGACAAAATTGCAGAGCATTTTCATTCCTTCCTGGGTGTGCATAACCTCCGGATGAAACTGTACCGCATACAGCCCTCTTTCCGCATTCTCCATTCCTGCCACAGGACACACAGATGTTTTGGCCGTAACTGCAAAATTCTCCGGTGCCTGCTCGATATAATCCGTGTGGCTCATCCAGCAAATTGTTTTACAAGACACCCCCCGGAACAAAGAACTGCTGTTGTCTACTTCCACTTCCGTCCTGCCGTATTCGCTGACCGGTGCGGTTGCAACTTTCCCTCCCAGCAAATGAGCCATCAGCTGCGAGCCATAGCAGATACCGAGTACCGGTATTCCCAATTGGAATATTTCCTTCCCGCACACCGGCGAGCCTTCCGCATAGACACTGTTGGGTCCCCCCGTGAAAATGATGCCTTTAGGATTCATTTCTTTCAATTTGTCCAATGCCATATTATAAGGATGCACCTCACAATATACATTGCACTCCCGCACCCTTCGGGCAATCAGCTGATTATACTGCCCCCCGAAATCCAAAACTACAATCATCTCTTTTTCCATTTTATCCTCCGCACTTTTGCAAGAACCTTAAAGTACCATGTACCCTACATTATATAGACTCCTACACGCCTTGTCAAAATATTCTTTCCAAATCTAAGGAAATCAATTTTCGGGGCTGTGCCTGCGTTGCCTATGCTTCTGGTCGGAACCAATTTCATTAAGTCAATCCACAGTCCGTTTCCCGTTCATCTTTTCCGGCGTATGAACTATGTTTTTTTGATTTCATTGTCATTTATATGGTACGCTCTTTTATCCCCACCTAATTACAGGTAATCACATAAAAGGTAATAATATCACATTTATTCTGTTCATAGGCATAGACTTCCTGCCATTCAGCAGGGAATGCATCAGTCTGAAAAGGCTAGTACATCATTACATTAATCCTTGAGTAATCAGTGCTTGATGTTTGCGTCAGGACAAGGCGGAAATAACAGTGAATTCAGCACCTGCCTTTTGCGCCAGCGCTGCGTTGTCATCGGTCAACGATGCCACCGCATCGCCTCCCTCTTCCGCCTTGCCCTGACCCAAACATCAAGCACTGATTACTCAAGGATCAATGCAATAATGTACTAGGGACAAGTCTTCTCCATTGCAGCGGAAAAACATTTTTGTGTTTTCTTGACCATGGCAATGACATCATATCCAATTCCTTTTACAGCATAAATGGAACTTGGTTAGGAAAACCAGCTGTCAAAAGCACGCAGTATGCATGGATAGAAGCACTTTTTGCATGTTTTAACAATTCAGGCCTTATAGAATATGGGATATTGTGTGTCGGTGTGTCTGAGGAATGCTTACAATTGATAGCGGAAAAAGTGCGAACGGTGCCTGAATGCCCAAATGAGCCAGAATGTGTGTTATCATACAAAAGCAGAAAATATTATTTATAATGGAAAAGGAGTATACTATTGTGACAAAATGCAGTAATAACAGGCCATGTCCCTGCACATTTGACTGCCCGAGGCACGGCAAATGCTGTGAGTGCGTGGCACATCACAGAGATAATGACGAGGGCGTCCCGGGGTGCTTTTTCTCTGCGGAGGCGGAGGCAACTTACGACAGAAGCATAGAGGCATTGTGCCGCGACAGAGGAATACTATAGGAGGATTTGGGCGATGGAAAAGCCGAATTTTACAGGATTATCACACGTCTGCATTTTTGTGGACGATGTTAAGGAAGCGTTTGCATATTATGAGCGTATTCTGGGGGCAGTGCCTAACCAACATATTCCGCATTGGAAAAACGAGGGCTTTTTTCGGGCGGGCGGATTTATTGATGAGGCGGAGGAGGCGGAGGTCTCCATTGGATTTATGGACGTGCCGGGTACAAAGTTCACCATTGAGCTGATGTGTTATCACAAGCCGGAGGGACTCAGGGAACCGGTGTTCTTCAAGGCGAACGATATCAGCGGTGCACGCCATGTCGCGCTGAAAGTGACGAACATTGATGAGGCGTTTGAGTACATCAAAGCACAGCCGGATGTCACACTCATCAACACGACGGATGATTATAAGGTATACCGGATCAGCAAGACAGAACCTTCGGATTTCTATTATTTTGATGAGGCCAAGGAGAACGATGCACAGGCGAAGCAGGCGGCGGCTGATATTCTTGGAAACACCAAGTATTTTTACTTTATCGACAAGTATGGTCTGCAGTGGGAATTTGAGCAGGGCCATACGGATATCGGGGATTAATAAGGAACTGTTAAGAATTAACTTTACATATGATGCAGGATAAATCTTTTTATGCAAGACGGAGGAATGGATATGCCATTTATTAACTCGAGGGTGAGTATTGTGATGACGGTGTCACAGCGCATGTCCGTGAAGGAGAAGCTTGGCAGGGCGATTGCTATAATACCGGGAAAATCGGAGGAATGGCTGATGGTGGAATTTGCCGACAGGTGTGACCTGTATTTTCATGGAAAGCAGACACAGCCGTCTGCCTTTGTCGAGGTGAAGGTGTTCGGAGCAATTCCGGAGGGCTGTCTGGACGAACTGACAGGCGAGATCTGCCGGATTTATGAGCAGGATCTGCAGATTCCGAAGGATTATGTCTATGTCAAGTACGAAGAGGTTGACAAGTGGGGTTGGAACGGAATTAATTTTTGAGTGCGGCTCAGACGGAACTGATGCCATATATCGTGACGACAACGTATGGGGATTATCTTGCACAGGTGCGCTAGTGCTCCATCCAGACAGAAATTGGAGTTCTGCTTTGCATGGTTCGTGCCAGTGCAAGGCAAAATTTCGACGGCGATGTGGTGCATGCACTAGTACATCATTGCATTAATCCTTAAGTAATCAGCACATGCTGTTTGTGCCAGTGCCGCGTTGTCATCGGTCAACGATGCCACCGCATCGCCTCCCTCTTCCGCCTTGCACTGGCAAGAACCATGCAAAGCAGAAGTGCAATTTCTGTCCGGATGAAGCACTAGAGCGTGTTTAAAAATTACTTTCTGGCAGATATCAGGAACGAATTCTCAGCCACGCTCCGGAAAAGACCGCTTTCCTTTGATGAATAAATTGCAATGATTAAGCCTATAGAAGCAAGAAATATTTTAAAGAAAAAGGTGCGAAAAATAATGTCCATGCATTAACGAATCCTCTGCAATGCCCTGTTTGTCAGCGTTATCGATAAGTACAAGGCTTATGAATCATTGGCTGTAGCGGTTTTATTTTTATCCGTCTGCCAGAAATGCCGTGTTCCTAATCCCGGCAGAAAAGGTTTCCGAGCATGTCCACCCGGCTCACTGCCGCGAAACATGCAGGTTCCTTGGTAATCCACAGTTCCGGCAATCAGCCGTTACTCCCTGCCTGCACTGGTATTTTCCCTATAAGTTACCGATAAATTGTGCCTGCATTTTACCCAAATATGCATTGTCCCGCTCCCACCTGCTTATTCTGAACATGCCGGAAACTGCCATTACCCATATACGCTTCTTTTTAATAAATCCCTATTTCATGTTGGTGCAGATATTTCTCCCTTGTCGCAAGCCCACCCCTGATATGCCGCTCAGACTTGTTTACGTCCAGCACCTTCCTTGCCTCTTTTGCAAGCACAGGATTAATCTGCATCAATCTGTCTGTCACATCTTTATGTACCGTAGATTTAGAAATCCCAAACTGTTTCGCCGTCTGCCTTACCGTAGCATTGTTTTCAATAATATAGTTGGCAATGTCAATTGCTCTTTCTTCGATATAATCCTTCAAAAGAAAACCCCTCAGAATACTTTTTTACATTGTATGAAGCATTCTGAAGGGTTATGACTGATTAAAAATAAATACGCCTGTCAATACACTCCTCTGATTCCCGAATCCCCGTCCAGCGTATTCATATTATAAAGCAGAAGCACATCCGTCACCCCCGCATGTTCCGCAATAAATGCCGACGGCCCGTCTTTATAATATCTTGTGTCAAACACATATATTTTCTTATAGTGGCGGACCAAAAACGGCACCATGGAGTTCGCATAGCTGTCCTTAATCAGCACCAGTTCCCTGTCCGTTTCCGCCGTATCATTGGTAATCTCTGTCAGCGGGTGAAGATTGTTCAGAAACAGAGAATATTTATCCTTTTTTTCCACATATTCCAAATGATACAGACTATCTGTTATTTCCCCCGTATCCTTATATTCTACCGTCAGCCGGTCGGCCGGATTCTCGTAAATCACAATGGAATCCCCCATGCGGTCATAATCCCCCGCTTTGGAATACAAAGTTCCCCGAAAATCCTCCGTTACCGCCTGTGCCTTCATATCTCCCAAAGCCACCGGCACAAATCCCATTTCTCTGCAGAAAGCACGGTATCCCATGTAGGCGCCCAGAGTTGTCCAGTGATGGTCCGTTTTATAATATAGTTGCCATTCCCCTTTGCCTGCCTCCAAATACCCGGTGCAGTCTATGGAGCGGATTCCCGTCCCCTCATAGATTTCCGCCGCCGTTTCCGTCTGGCTGTTCACCGCCGCATGTTCCGGCAGCTTCTCCCGGTATACGGTGACCGCCGTGGGCACCAGCATCAGGCGCATCTCTATCTTGTTTTCCCTCTCCTGCGCCGCCACGGTGTCCGCAAACTTTTTCAATGTTTCCGTAATCCGTTCCGTGTTCTCCGGCTTCTTGTACTCTTCGATCAGATATCCGTCTTCCGCCAGAAAAATTCCGTTGATTTTCTTTTTCCCGGAAAGCATCTCTGCCTTTGTCTTTATGCCGATCCAGAAATCCCGGAAAGGAAAATGATCCGAAACGTAATCGGTAAGCCCGTCCATATAAGTCCCTTCCCGCACCTGCCGCAGACCGAACTTAGGCAGTTTTGCCAGATATCGGTTCTCGTTCTCCGAAAAATCTTTTTTCTCCGTTATCACAAAAAGAACCGACAGGCACAGCACCATACCCGACAGCAGCGCTGCCGTCAGCCTCCTTATCCTAACCTCTGCTTTCATTCCATCCTCCCGCTTCCCGCTCCGGCGGGTATTTAAAACCTGAAATACAAAAACGGATTGTAGGTATCATTTACAAGAAAAGCCGTCGCCGCCAAGAACAGAACCGCATATCCCGCAAGCGCAATGCAGCCGGCCGTGAGCCGCGCCTTTTCTCCCCAGTCCGCCAGACATTTCTTAATCTGCGGATATACCGGGAAAGCCAGAATTATCCCGGCTGCCAGAACCAAGCCGTAATTTCCCAGATACCAGAGGAACTCTTCGCCCCACCATGGATTTCCCGCACAGCCGGCCATGGATTTCATATATATCCCCAGCGCGCCCATATCGTCAAATACAAAAACCACAAATCCCACAACTACTATGAGCAGTGCGTAGAAATGCCGGACAAGCTTCGGCAAAGTCTCCAAAGCCTTTCCCCATACATATTTTTCCAGAGTAAGCAGCACCCCGTAATACAGTCCCCAAAGCACAAAATTCCATGCCGCGCCGTGCCACAGCCCCGTGAGGAACCAGACAATGAACATATTCCGCAGATGCTTCGCCACGCCTGCCCGATTGCCGCCTAACGGAATATAAATATAGTCCCTGAACCAGGTAGACAGGGAAATATGCCAACGGTGCCAGAAGTCGGTCACCGACACGGCGTACAGCGGATACTTGAAATTCTCCGGGAAATGGAAACCCAGCATCCATCCCATGCCGATTGCCATATCGCTGTAGGCGCTGAAATCAAAATACAGCTGCAAGGTAAATGCAACTGCTCCCAGCCATGCCGTGGCCACCGAAGCCTGCCCTGCTTCCAACAGGCGGATTTCCTCCCACAGCGCACCTATCTGATTCGCTATCAGCACCTTTTTGAAGAGCCCCTGCATAAAACGCAGGATGCCTTCCTGTATTTCCTCTTTTTTTATCTTTCTGTCATGCAGCTCCCCGTTTACCGTTTCGTACCGCACAATAGGACCCGCCACCAGCTGGGGAAACATGGAAACATAAGTCAGGTAATTCAGGTAGTTTTTTTCCTCCGGCACCTTATGCCGATACAAATCCATACTGTAACTCATGGTCTGAAAAGTAAAAAAGCTGATTCCCACCGGAAGCCCCAGCCCCAAAGGCCGTACCGATGTGCCCAGCAATGCATTTACCGTGCCGATAAGAAAATCCGCATACTTAAAAAAAGCCAGCATGGAAAGGTTGACCGACAACGCGGCTGCAAGGAAAAAACGCCGTTTCCTCCTTGTATCCCCAAACTTCGTCATCAGCCTGCCGCTGCTGTAATCCACCAACGTGGCGAAAAGCATCAGCAGCAGATATACCGGCTCTCCCCAGGCATAAAAAAGCAGGCTGAAACAAAGCAAAATGCCGTTTTTCCATATAAGTGAGGCATGGGATGTGCCCGGCACGGCATAATACAGCAGAAAGCATGCCGGGAGGAAGAAAAACAAAAATGGAATACTGCTAAAAACCATATGTTTTCCCGCCTTTCTAAATAGCTTTTTCGATAATCTGCAGTATGGCGTCTGCCTGCCCGGAAATTACAAGATAGACATAATTCCCTTTGGACTTCACGGAACTCTTATCCACAATTTCAAACTGGTCCGGAAGATAATTTTCCATTTCCGAACGCTTTTCGTCCACCACTACCTGCAATGCCTTGCACATTGCTTCCACGTCGCTTTCCTCTTTCACCTTCAAAATGGCCACCGTTTCCGCGCTGGTAGCCTCCTCGGACATAACAAATACATACTCTTCCAGCTTTGCCGGGTCTATGCCGTAATAATTTGTGATAAAGCCTTCTCCCATGATTACCGGAGAAATCAGTTCCACGCTCTTTTCGATTTCGTCATATATTTCCGCAACAGGCTTTGCCTCCGCAGCCTGCTCCGCGGCTGCCTCCGTGCCCTCTGTCTGCGCCGTATCCTGTACTACGCTCTCACTCTGGACCGCTGCGGCCTCACCGCCTTCCCCCTGTCCGCATCCGCCCAGAAGCGTCATGGCTACTGCCGCCCAAACAAATTTCCCCGCAACTCCGATAGTTCTTCTCATCCTGTGTAAATCTCCTTCCTTATCCCTTACTCCTGCTTCATCCGTTTCCCTGACGGGTGCTTGCCACTTCATTGCCTTTGTTTTCATTGCCTTTGTTTTCATTGCCTGCACTTTCCCCTTCCCCGTTTTCTGCCTCTTCCTGACCGCTCCGGGCATATTCTGTCTTTTCCAGCTGCCCCTTTGCGTAATCTCTCAGCACGGACACCCAGATATCATAGGCCTGTGCATTCTGATGGGCAAATTCGTCGCTGCAGTACTCTGCGGCCAAATCCCCGTTTTCATCGGCAAGAGAATCCGCTATATTGACAAATCCCAGCCCATTCTCCTTCGCCATCTCCGTCAGCATACTATTATACTCCCGTATCGTATTATTTTCCAGTTTTCCTACTTCTTTTCCGTGCAGAATGTAAGTCATCCCTATAATATGGATTTCCACACCGGGAGAGCTTTCCTTTATTTTATTCAGCAGTTCCTCATATTTTTCCCAAGTTCCTTCCAGCCCGGTCACATTCAGGTCATTCATCCCCAGCATGATGAACACCTTCTTACTGCCCATCATAGCTATGGAATCCCATACATACCTAGGTTCTCCCTGGTAAACGGGATGTACGCTGTCCTTATTGCTTAAGTCCCACAATGCATTGTTGGCGGAATAACTTCCTGCCGCCAAAAACTGCAGTTTGCTTAAAAAGGCATCTTCCTGCCGCTTCATGGCATAATTCCGGAAGCCAAGCATAATCGAGTCGCCTACAAACACGGCATCGTCAAAATAAGCGTCCACTTTCTGCTCTGTTTCCCGATCCTCTGCCGTCATTTCCGCTGCCCCGTCTTCCGCGGTGCCTGCTTCCTCCGCCTCTCCCTCCGCTGCCGGAGCCGTTTCCGGCTCTTGCACCGGTCTGGCTACCAATTCTTTCGGCAGCCTTTTCTCCGAAGCATATGCCGTCATCCCTGCCGGCACCCACATCCAATCCGCCATAACCGTTACCGCTGCCAGTACCAATGCCATTCTTTTGCATCTACACATTTTTTTCCTCATATTGCATCCCATCCTCTTTACCAAGCTTCATCACCTTGTGTTCTTCTCTCTATCAGTCTATATAAGGAACTGCCGGAAAATGCCCCTGCCGTCCCATAAAAAAGACATATAAAAGAATACTCTCCAAATGCATCATATCTCCGTCAGAATTGCATCATTTTTGCATCATATTGTCCTCATCTGTCATATTATGTCACATTATAGGCGAAAAAAATTCGGCATTGCTATGCCTTCTTCGTAAACCGGCAGGACGGAAAATTCCCGCAGCCGTAAAATTTCCCATATTTCCCTTTCCGCAGGCACAGCATGCCGCCGCAGACCGGGCAGCTCCCTTCCCCTTCCTGATTTATCTCCCGCTCTGTCCAGATCTTCCCCATTTCCTCATAACATTTCTGATTCATCAGGCAGTCATTCAGAGCCCGGTGAGCGCCGTCGGTACTGATATGAAAATATTCGGAAATGTCCGTCAGCCTATAATGAGACAGTTCCGGCAAGCAGCGCCGTGCCATATACAGCGTATCGATATAATCGTTGCCCAGTTCTTTCCCCCATGCGCCCAATGCCGCATCATAGGCAAAATTCATATCAAAAGTATGTATATTATGCCCTACTAAGATGCTGTTCCCGATAAAATCCAGAAATCCGCCGATGGCCTCGCCTATAGCCGGCGCATCGGCTACCATTGCATCCGTAATCCCGTTTACTGCGGTAGCCGGCGCCGGGATATGCCGTCCCGGGTTCACCAAGGTGGAATATTCAGCCACAGTCTTCCCGTCCGCAGCCTTCACGGCCGATATTTCTATGATGGAATCCTGCTGCGGATTAACGCCTGTGGTTTCCAAATCAAATACCACATAATCCCTCACATATTTATCCAAACGTCTTCCTTTGTTTCTTACCGCCAAATCACTGCCCTCTTTTCCTTTCCATATATTCCCCCATTTTCTCCCGGATTCTTTCAAACTGCTTCTCCGTTATCGGGTTCTCCGACCGGAAATGCATCAGCCGATCCAAGTACCCCTGTTTCTCTGCCAGTCTCAGGCTCACCGGATAAACCAGTTCATAGGCAAGCGAAATATGCCCCACCACATTGTCCACTGCCGTCTTTTTCAGAGTCCGCAGCACCGCATGTTCCTCTTCGAAGCTTTGCATCACTTCCGCCGTCACTTGGCAGCTGCGCAGTTCCTCACTGCTTACATTATAAATCTCCTCCAGAGGAAATTCCACGTTGACTTTTAAGATATCAATTTTATCCGCATCCCTTATAATATGGCAAAACTGTTCCGTCCTTGCCGGCAGTCCCTCCGGAATACGGTATGCGTTATGACTTGCCACTGCCGTCCTAAGCAGGGCATCCTGTGAATCGTCTCTTACAAAATCCCTGATTTTCCCTTCCGCAAAAAGAATCTCCGCCCCGCACGCCGCATGGTCGATAGACTGTGCGTCATGAAACGTGCCGTACCGTCTCAGCTGCTCGAACCGGCCTATGTCATGCAATATCCCTATCAGCCACGCCAAATCCTTATCCTCTTTCGGCAGCATCAGCCATCCCGCAATCTCTCCGCACAAGTCTGCCACCCGGTAAGTGTGCTCTATTTTCAGCCGCACTTTTTCATCCTCCCCATTATAGTGCGACACATATTCCCGAAATGCCCGTAACGCCTGTTCCCTGTCTATTTTCACAATTTTTCATCCGCCTTTTTTCTCATATCCTTTTTTCCGGTTTTCCGCAGCCCGCGTCAGCCCGCTCCTTTCGCTTATACCATGCCGTTCAGTTCCTGATACAATGACTTGGCATAGCTGTCCGTCATCCCGCAGATAGAATCCGTCACAAGCAGCAGACGCAGATACAGTTTTTCCGTTTCGTCCTTATCCTTCGAGTAAATACGGTATATCGCTTTATAATTATCTGAAATCAATGCAAGCATCTTTTTCTGCACTTCATTCAGCTTTTCGTCCGTATCATAATAAATCACCGCGTCCACCAATTTATCCAGCAAAAAATCTATGATTGTTTCCGCTGCGATTTCCAACCGCAAAATAGGCCGGGACACAAACGCATAACGGTAAGCAATATCCCCCAATGCGCCTGCCATCAGCTCCCCGTCGGTTTCCGCCAGCAGTTCCTTCTCATAGCTTCCCTCCATAATGCTGCGGTAATTGGCGGCAAACCCTTCCGTCGCGCTGGCTATCAGCCTTCCCTGTATCCTTACCACCCAGTTCTGCACCGCATGGTTCTCCGGCTGCGCCGCCTGCCTGCCCAACGCCTTCCGGTAGCGTTCCTCCAAAGCCTCTGCCATCCCGTAATATTCCTCCAGCCGCTCCCGTGCCACGCCTTCGGCTTCCTGTTTTCTGCCGTATTCCCCAAGTTCCTGCACCAGCTGCCCGAAGGTAATGCAGCCTTTTTTAAAAGCGTCCTCTATATCTGCCGTCAGATACGCGATATCGTCCGCCGCCTCCAGAACATAAGCCAACGGGTGCCTTGCCCCGTGAGTGCCCAAACTCTCCTGCAAATCGGCAAAAATATCCCGTTCCGCATAAAAATACCCCATTTTCCGTTCCCTGATATTACGGCTTTCCTTATGTACTTCCAGTGAAGACACCGGATATTTTATAATCGTCCCCAACAATCCTTTTGTCAGGTTCATGCCGTGCTCGTCTACCAGATAATGCAGCTTTGTCACAAGGCGGAGTGCCTGAGTATTGCCCTCAAAATTCAGGAAATCCGCCATCATCTGCGGCAGAAGCAGCTGGTCCAGCGGCTGCCCCTTATAGAAATATTTCCCTAAATTTTTTTGGAACCATTCTCTGATTACCGTCTCCCCGAAATGCCCGAAAGGCGGGTTCCCGATATCGTGCAGCAGTCCTGCGCATTGCAGGATATCACAGACATCCGCCTGATAGGATTCCCGGAATCCCTCGTCTTTAATCTCCTGAAGGATTTTCCTGCCGATGTTCTGTCCCAACGACTTAGCCAGAGAGGACACTTCCAAAGAATGGGTCAGCCTTGTCCGGATGAAGTCACTGCGGTCTAACGGAAATACCTGCGTCTTATCCTGCAGCCTCCGAAACGACGCACTGCCGATAATCCGGTGATAATCCTTCTCGAACTCGGTTCTTAAATCCCCCGAATTGCCGCGCGCCTTATAATTTCTGATTCTGTCCTCACATAAAAGCTGCCGCCACTCCATACTGCATCCTTTCCGCAGCCACTGCTGCCCGCCCACCGGCTATATAAAACTTTACTACGAATCCGGCCGAAATACAAGATTTTTTCCTTACTTCCATAGAAATCCAGAACTGGATGCAATGCAGTACTAGTTCTGCAAAATATAACCCTCCGAATCAATGACAATATTAGGAGAAATGGACCGCATATAGGCAAGCACCCTTTCCTTCTCCTCCCCATAAAGCATGGAGGTGGAGCAGTTCTTCTGCAATGCCGGGAGAAACTGCAGGCTTTCCAGGCCGCTTTCATTCACCACCGCCTTTACCAGACAGGTATCCAGCTGTCTGGAATTAAACAGGAAATTACCCAAGCTGTAAACTACCGGCACGCCTTTCACATACTGCACGGGCTGCAGACAGTGGGAATGGTCCCCGATAATCAGATCCGCCCCCGCTTCCGCTATTTTAGGTGCCTGGTCCAGCTGCGCCCAGTCCAATACATCCGTGCTTTCCGTTCCCCAATGGATATATACAATGACAAAATCGCTGTTCTCCTTTGCCAGACGCACCGTCTCCAGCAATTTATCCGGGTTCCAGCAGCGGAATACGCCCGGCGTGGTTTCGGTGGCTCCCTTCGTATCCGGATTGTCCAGACGTTCAATCTGGGTAGCCGAAACAATCGCTATCTTAATATCTCCGGCAATAAAATATACAGGTGCCGAAGCCTCCTCCAGATTGTGCCCTGCCCCCACAAAAGGAATGCCCGTATTTTCCAGAATATCCATAGTATCCAAAAATGCTTCCTCTCCATAATCATAGGCATGATTATTGGCCAGCGATACGATATCCGCCCCCATTTCATGAAGAAGTTCCGCATATTCCGGCTTTGCCCGGAACGTAAACTGCTTTTCCGGCGTAGGCGCACCTCGGTCGGAATAAGGAAATTCATTGTTCACCATAAAGATATCCGCATTCTGCATCTCTGCCATCAAATCCTCGGATATGCTGTCATGGATACCGTTTGCCCTCTGCAAAATCTTTGCCATGATGCTGTAGCCTGGGTCAAAAAGAATGTCCCCGGCAAAAGCCAGCGTTACTTTTCCCTCTTCCGCCGTTTCCTTTGCATAAATATGGTTCTCCTGCATATATCCGGCATCTGCCAGTATATCCGCGTATTTTCCCTTCGGCTCCTCTACCTGCTCTTCCTCTCCGGTTCCCTGAACTTCCTGTCCTGCCCCTTCCGGCATTGCGCTTCCCTCCGGCGGCAGGTTTTCCTGCGGCTCTTCCCCCGTTCCGCCTTTCTGAGAAACCAAGGTTTCCGCTGCCGGTTCTTCCTGTGGCTTGTCCGGCCCGCGGCCGCCCCCCGTTACGGCATGATAAATAAAAAACGCCGACATTCCCGCAAGCAGCACGCCTATCAGCGTAACCCAGAAACTGAACACCATATTCAGTAAATGCTTTTTTCTTCTCCGCCTCTTCATCCCTTCACCCCTGCATTTATGCATCGTCCGCATGCTGCGAATGCAGCAAAATTCTCTATGCACCGCGTCAACGGCATATCTCATGAGCAGGCAAGAACCGTCTGCCCCTGCCCGCGCGCCGGGCACCCGTCGGTTCCTGCTGACATATTTCATTTGGGTGCCCGTGTGCATAAAGAAAAGCCACCTGTGGGCTTCTCCCCATCAGATGGCTTTTTATTAAAACTTAGCTACACTTACTTTTACGCCGGGGCCCATCGTTGAAGACAATGTGATGCTCCTTAAGAACTGGCCTTTCAATGCCGACGGTCTTGCTTTTACGATTGCTTCCATCAAAGCATTGAAATTCTGCTCTAACTGTTCCTGTGAAAAAGATGCTTTTCCGATTGGCACATGGATAATGTTTGATTTATCCAAACGGTACTCAATCTTACCTGCCTTAATATCTTTGACAGCCTTTGTCACATCCATCGTTACCGTACCTGCCTTCGGGTTCGGCATCAGGCCTTTCGGTCCGAGAACTTTACCGAGACGGCCTACAACGCCCATCATGTCCGGAGTGGCAACTACCACGTCAAAATCCAGCCATCCGTCCTTCTGGATTCTGGGAATCAGATCCTCGCCGCCCACAAAATCGGCTCCTGCGGCTTCTGCCTCCGTCAGCTTATCCCCTTTGGCAAAAACCAGCACTTTCACCTCTTTGCCTGTGCCGTTCGGCAATACAACGGCGCCGCGCACCTGCTGCTCTGCATGCCGTCCGTCACAGCCTGTTCTGATATGGACTTCTATCGTCTCATCGAATTTTGCAACTGCCGTCTTCTTCGCCAGTGCAATTGCATCTACAGGTTCATATTGCACGGAACGGTCTACCTGTTTTGCATTCTCCACATATTTCTTTCCACGTTTCATTATCAATTCCTCCTATGGTTCAAACGGCATTCCGCCTCCCACTTCTCACACATTATTTAACAAATCCAATCATAGCCCGCGGGCGTGTCCTGCGAATCCGCGTTCCCCGTCCGCCGCCTGCCCGGCTGCTTAATCCTCTACTTTGATTCCCATGCTTCTTGCCGTGCCGGCAATCATGCTCATAGCCGCTTCCAGAGATGCTGCGTTTAAGTCAGGCATCTTCATCTCGGCGATTTCTTTCACCTTGTCTTTTGAAATCGTGGCAACCTTTGTCTTGTTCGGCACCGCAGAACCGGATTTGATATTGCATGCCTTTTTCAGAAGCACTGCAGCAGGGGGAGTTTTGGTAACAAAACTGAAACTCCTGTCCGCATATACGGTAATAACGACAGGAATAATCAGGTCGCCCTTATCTGCCGTCCTTGCATTAAACTGTTTTGTAAACTCAACGATATTGACGCCATGCTGTCCAAGTGCCGGTCCGACCGGTGGTGCCGGTGTTGCTTTGCCGGCAGGAATCTGTAACTTAATATATCCTTCTACTTTCTTTGCCATTTTGGCTACCTCCTAAAATATTGTGGTATGGCGCATTTCCCCGGTCTCCGAATTCTCATCCCCCGCTGCATGCGGCGGGACGTACTGCCTTCACGACAGCCTTTAAATGAGCAAACCAGCCAAAATCGGCCTTAAGCCGTCCCTTGACCCGTCGCAATCCGCAAACCTGCCGGAACCTGCTCCCACTGTCCCGATTCCCTCCGGGACTATTGCTGTTACTGCTATATTTAAGCCGGAAACCGGCATAAATACCTGTTATATTTTCCTGACTTCCGTGAAACCGATTTCTACCGGCGTATCCCTGCCGAACAGTTCCACATTGATAGTTGCCGTCTGTTTTCCGTAATCCATCTTCTGAATCATGCCTATGGTATCTTTCCAAACACCGGCAATGACTGCGACCGAGTCGCCCTCCGCGAAATCTACCGAAACGTTCTCCGCCTTAATGCCCAACGGCCTCATCTCCGCCTCCGTCAGCGGCACCGGCTTGCTTCCCGGCCCTACGAATCCCGTTACTCCTCTTGTATTCCTGACTACATACCAAGTATCGTCGTTCATTACCATATTGATCAGAACATAGCCCGGGAACATCTTCTTCTGCACATTCTTCCTGGCTCCGTTCTTCATCTCCACCACTTCCTGCATGGGGACACGCACTTCAAGGATTTCTTCCTCCAGATGCCTGTTTTCGATGGTCTTTTCAATATTGGCCTTGACTTTATTTTCATATCCGGAATAGGTATGTACTACATACCAGTTTGCCTCTGCCATCTGTCCACCCTCACTCTATAACGTCGTCAAGAAATCAATGCCATATTGGAACATAAAATCAAGTATGGCAATAATTGCGCCTGCCACTACCGAGATGCAGACAACCGCAACGGACTGCTTGATAAGGGAATCCTTGTCCGGCCACGCGATTTTCTTATATTCGGCCTTTACGCCATGAAAAAAACTCTGTTTCGGTGTTTTATCTGTCTTTGCGGAATCTCCCATATTGTACTCCTTTCAAAAATACAGACTTCCCTTACTTCGTTTCTTTGTGCAAAGTATGAGTCCTGCAGAATTTGCAATACTTTTTGATTTCCATTCTTTCGGGATGGGTCTTCTTGTCCTTTGTTGTATTGTAGTTACGTTGTTTGCACTCTGTACATGCCAATGTGATTCTCGTACGCATATATTCTTCCTCCAATTTTTGAGCATAAAAAAAAGACCTAAACTAATCTTGTATGGTTACTATAGCATAAGACTTGGCTTACGTCAACAGATTTTTTATTTTCTGGGGGGGGGGATGGTTACAGGTCAGCCTGAATGCCGTGTTGAGAGGCGGACGCATGAGAGGGATTTTTTTGCGGGA
>CAJTVK010000097.1 GCA_910579645.1 uncultured Lachnospiraceae bacterium
GGCAGTTCCGCTGCTGCCGGCCACTAAAAAAACTCGCGCACGGGCGTCCGCCTCCTAAACACTATCCCCTGCTCCCAGAAAACCAAGCATGGCTTTCTTCCCCTCCAATTCTTCCGCCATATTCAGCGCAAGGATATTCCAGTTGATAAACCCTCCGTTCATAACCGGCTCACCGCTGAAGGGATTGTAGTACTCATGCAGACTGCCTGTTTTCTCCAGATCCTGCCCCAAAAGCAGAAGCGTCCGTTCGTATATCGTTTCCGCCTCTTTCCGGTAGCCATAGTTTAGCAGTCCCCGGAACACTACATAATTGGCCACCACCCATATGGGTCCAAGCCAGTTGGAAGGATTGTTTGTGGCCGACAGATCAAACATTTTCTCATCCTTTGCCAACGTCACGATGCCGTACGCGGAATCGAACGTTTCCTCGTCAAAGACATGAGCCGCCAGATAGGCCGCCTGCTCTTTCGTGGCAATCCCGGCATACAGCGGTATGAAGCCCGACCATACGCGCACTTTGATGGGAAGGGTTTTCCAGAACACGCCCAGCCCCTGATGGAACCAGTCAAATTTCCGTGTTTTGATATCCACATCCGCCGAGTAGAAAAACTTATCTCTCCTATCCCAACACTCCTTTTGAATGGCTGCCGCCAATTCCTCCCGCTTTTTCCGGTAGTGCTCCGCCCGTCCCTCTTTTCCCAGACAGCGGCAAAGCCGTTCCGCCGCCTGAAATTCCACGCACATAAAGCTGTTCAGGTATATATTGGCGGTGGAAAACTTAGGCCTGCCGAAAGTAGCCGGATCATTGTCCATGCCTATCATGATATCGTCACACCAGACATACAGTCCGCAGTCCGGGAAATAATAATTTTTTTCATAGCAGGCAAAGTACTTCTCCACTCCTTCCGAATATTCCGCCGCCCATCCGTAATCTCCGATATAGTCGCTGATGACGCATATCTGGCAGCAAAGGAATGGCTTGTGCATGTTCATCAGGATTCCTTCCTTATGTTTCATATTCAGATACGGCTCCGGCCAGTCTGCCACCTCAATCATCATCGGAATATAGCCGTCCTCCAGCTGATGATCGAAAAAGTTCCGGATATTGCCTTTCGCATGCTCAATCAGCCGTTCCTTCATTCCCCCGTCCGCATAGCCGTCCGCCAGATTCAGCAAACCGTACACCGACCAAAAAGTATCCCAGTCCCACACGTTTCCGTCATATACGGAGCCCGGATCGATAAAGGGATAACGGATAAAATCCCTGGGCTGTTTCAGAACCTCTTCCGTATGTTCCGTCACAAATGCTTCCAACCGTTTCCGGTACCTGTCTTTCATTTCTTTTTCCATTCTGCTCTCCCTTTCTCCCTTATCCTGTGCTATCCTCTGCTTCGCCGTCATTCCCTGCTCCCCGCGCAGCCCGGCACCTTCCTCTCTTCCGTTCCCTGCTCCCCGCGCCGTCCGGTGCTCTCGCCTTTTCCGCTTCCTGCTCTCCGCACAGCCGGGTGCTTTCACTTCTTCCGTTGCCTATCCTTTGACAGCCCCTGCCGTCATTCCTTCGATTACTGCTTTATTCAGAATCATATAAAGAATCAGCATGGGGAACACGCTCATGGACACGGATGCAAAAATCGCCCCCCAGTTCTTAGAGCCAAACTCATCGGAGAAATACAATAACCCCGTCTGCACCGTCTTCAGCTTGGAATCGCTGATAAAGGTCATTGAGAACAGCAGATCGTTCCATTTAAAGAAGAACTGCAGTACCAGCACCGTGACAATGGAGTTTTTCATCAGCGGCGTCAGCACATACCACATTAACCGGTAAATTCCGCAGCCGTCAATCACCGCTGCCTCCATGATATCGTCCGGGAAGGAGCGCAGATACCCTTTCACCAGATAGATGGACAGTGACAGCCCGAATGCAATATAGGTCAGTATCAGGCAAAGATGCGTATTCAGCAGCTTTGTTTTGCTGTAAATCTGAAACAGCGGAATCAGGGCAATGGCAACCGGAATCATAATGCCGAAGGTGAAATATTTGGCGACGGCATCCCGGTACTTCCATTTCATTTTCGTCACGGCAAAACCTACCGTAGTGGAGAAAATCACGATGAACACCAAAGAAACCAAGGTGGTAATCAGGCTGTTCTTAAAAAAGGTAGCCATATTTCCCCGTGTCCATGCATCCACATAATTCTGAAAGTGAAATCCCTTATTCAAGGCATAAGCCGGATACTCACTCCATTCGGACTGCTGCTTCAGCGATGCCGTCAGCATCCAGAACAACGGATAAATTTCGATGACACAAATCAAAAAAATCACAACGCCCCTTAATCCTGTTCTTACTTTCTTCATTTTCCTACCTCCATGGAATCCGTTAATAATCTTTCACGTCAAACCGGTTAATTACCGCAGAACCGACGACGCAGATTAAGAAAATCACAATGGCAATTACGCTGGCATACCCCACCTTATAATAAGTGAACGCATTGTCATACATATACATGGACAATGACTTGGTAGCGGCTCCCGGTCCTCCTTTTGTCAATGCCAAGGCGGATTCAAACATCTTCACGGTTCCCGAAAAGCTGAACACGGTGCTGGTAATGACCATGGGCCAGAGCAGCGGAAGCAATATCCTGCGGAACAGCTGAAAGCCCGAGGCTCCGTCCACCCGTGCCGCTTCCAGCACGTCGTCCGGTATATCCAGCAGCGCACCGTAAAAAATTACGGAATAAAAACCCATCGCCACCCAAATATCCATAATGCAGAGTGCCCACAAGGCGGTCTTTTCCTGTCCCAGCCATGGCTGTACCAGATTCTGCAGCCCTATCTTGCTCAGAAAACTGTTCAGAAGCCCGTAATTGGGCTGAATTTCGTAAATCTTCGCAAACAGCTGGCCTACCGCAACCGTAGGCAGCACTACCGGGAAAAATACCAGCGTCCTCACCACCGTCTTACACCGCCTCAGCCAGAACTTAAACATCAGTGCCATCAGCAGCCCGAATCCCACCTGCCCCACTACCACCACGGATATGTATTTAAAGTTCACGCCAAGGGCTTTCAGGAAATTCTTATCCGTAAACAAGTTCAAATAATTCTTCAGTCCCGCAAACTCCCATTTCAGCCCCGGGCTTCCGGAATACAATGAATAATACAGTGACCACAGCACCGGAACCATTACCAGTACTGTATACAGAATAAACGCCGGCCCCACAAAAAGGGCAATTGCTTTTTTATTGCTCAATACTTTATTCATACCGTCTTTTCCTTTCTTTCCATTTTCAGCGGCAGCCATGTCCGGTTCCTGACGGCCCGGTAGTGCAAAAGGGAGTGTCCCATGGACACTCCCTCTCTGGCAGCCTTAAAATGCCCTCTCCTGTTTTTGCCTTTTACTGATTATCAAACACATCCTGAATGGACTGCATATACTCCTGTCCGGTCATATCCCCGTTCAGCAGAGGCTGTACGTTTTCCTGAGCCGTCTTGGAAACTTCGCTGGACATCTTTGCTTCCCACCAGCCAAAGCCTTCCGTTGATTCATTGATTGCATCCAATACCATCAAGGTATAAGGATCCATATCTTCCGCCTGTACGGAATAGGTATATCCCTTTACGGAAGACAGTTCGTTCATTGCAAGGTCTCCCATGTTCTCGCAGAAATATTTCAGGAACCAAGCGGTACCGTCGTCATATTTACCCTTATCCAGCGCAAGGATATTGCCGCAGTTCATGGAGTATGAAGTTGCGCTGCTGACCGACTCATCGGCTACCGGAATATTAAAGAATCCGATTCCGTCCTTGCCTGCCGGGTTCTGGCTCTCATCTGCCAGGTTCTGCGTAAACCAAGAGCCGTTATAGAAAATTGCCGCCTTGCCGCTCATCAGCATGGAACCTGCCGTATTGGCATCTACGGTGGTGACCCCTTCCCCGAAATATCCTTTCTGTGACCATTCCTGAAGCTTGTCGGCAGCCGCCACAAGGCCTGCGTCCGTATAAGGAACCTCTCCGTTTGCAGCCTTTGTCATAATATCATTGCCGCAGGTTCTTACCGCATAAGCGTTGATGAGACGTGTTGCCAGCCATTTGTCCGCACCGCCCGTGGAAAGAGGCTGTATTCCTGCCGCATCCAGTTTTTCAAGCACTGCTTCAAAGTCGTCCCAAGTCTTGGGCACTTCACATCCTGCCTGTTCGAAAAGCGCTTTATTATACCAGAAGCCCTCCGCATTCAGCCCAAGCGGCAGATCATACAAATCGCTCGTTCCCGCAAGGCCCTTCATCAGATTTACCGCACCTTCGTTCAGATATTTCATAGCGTCAATCTTTTCCAGTTCCTGAGAAAGATTCACAATCTTATCCGCTTCCACCAAAGTCATAAGAGGCGTGCCTGCCTCATAGGCAAACATATCCGGAAGGTCGTTGGATGCCGCCAAAGTGGCAATCTTCTGCTGCAGATTGTCTGCCGCCACCATTTCATACTCCCAAGTGAAATTAGGGTTTACCTCCGCCTGATACATTTCACACATCTTATTTAGCAGAATGCCGTTGTCATTGTCCTCCGCCCAAATGGTCAGAATCTTGATATGCTTCTCCAACTGAGGATCTGCCCCGGTAAAATCTCCCGCTGCGGATGCATCCGCCGTTTCGGTTCCCGCTTCCGGAGCCGGTGCTTCCTCTTTCTCTGCCGGTGCCTCCGTCTGAGTGCCCGCATCTGCCTGAGTGCCTGCATCTGCCTGAGTGCCTGCGTCCGCGGCCGAACCTGCATCCGATGCACCGTTCCCGCAGCCTGCCATAAGGCCGGTAACCATAAGTGCCGCTAAAAGTCCTGCAACTATTCTTCTCTTCATGTCTTTCCTCCCTTGCTGTAATCTAATTTTTCCCGGAACATTTCAAAACCGGCTTTTCCCGTCCGCAGATTTCCGGTACTCCGTCCGGAAATCACACGATTCCCCGAAGGTTTCCCTCGGACGGCAGTTTCGTCTGCTTAAAAATGTTCCTGTACCCTATGCATTCATCTTACCATTTCGGAAGGATTTTTCCAGTGAGTAATTTTTTATATTTTGTATAGTTTTTTTACTATGTTTTCATTTCTTTTAGTAATTGTGCTTATACTCATTCGGCGTTTTTCCTACGCATCGCTTAAATATGTCACAAAAATAACGGTAATTGTTATATCCTACCATCCCGCTGACTTCACTGACCTTGTAGCCTTCCTTCAGCAGCTTTTTCGCCTGTCTCACCCGCAGCCCTGTTAAGTACTTCACATAAGAAGTGCCCACCTCCGATTTAAAGAGCACGCTCAGATATGCCGTGCTCATTCCCACACGGTCCGCCAGTTCGTTCAGGCCGATATCCTTATTGTAATTCTCTTCTATATATGCTAAAAGTTCCAAAATGGTTGCATGGCTGCTGCCCGTTTTGTCCGCCTCAATATAGCGGGCAATATCCTTTATCATTTTCCGTGCATAATCCATAATTTCGGCCACCGTGTCCTTCTTCTCTATCTCCTGATAGGAAATCAGCCCGTCCCTAGAAACCTGCGGCTGCCGTTCCGTGAGAATATCGCTCTGCACACAGAGCCACTTATAAACCTCCCTCCGGAAATCCTCCGGATTTCCGTACAATTCCAGAATTTTTTCCAGCCCCTGCTCCATATACCGGTGAAAATTCCCTGCATCCCCTTCCGTCATGGCCGAAACACTGGCCTCAAACAGCTGCCCTAATTTTTCCAGCGTTTCCTGGCCGTAAGCCAAAGCCATGCTCTCGTCCCTGGGCGAAAAATAGTCCTTCTCCATTCTGGTAAGGACATTGCGCAGCTTTTCCATGCTGATAGGCTTGTCAATATAATCTTTCACGCCCATGGATAATGCCCTTCTGGCATATTCAAATTCCGTATAGCCGCTGATTACCACAAATACCGTATCCGGACAGAATTCTTTTGCCTCTTCAATCAGAGACAGGCCGTCCAGCCCGGGCATCCGTATGTCCGTAAGTACGATATCCGGCTGCGTCTGCCGCACTATGTCCAACCCCCGTATCCCGTCACAGGCCCACCCTGCCACCTCATAATCCAGCTTCAGCCGGGCTATCATAGCCTTTATCCCCTCCACAACAATATACTCGTCGTCAATCACTACCAGCCGGTACATGCTCTAACCCCATTTCTGCGCTGCTTTTTGCGCATGACAGGTTTGCGGATGCAGCGCAGACACAAACCTGCTCCCCCTTATTCAAAGGCAGTACAATTGTGATTTTGGTCCCCTTTCCCTTCTCGCTTTCCACTGTCAGTCCGTAATCTTCCCCATAATGAAGCTGTATGCGTTCCCGCACATTACTGATTCCGAAGCCGGAATTCATTTTCCCCATATCCTCTATCCCTACCCCGTCGTCCTCCACGGTAAACAGAAGCCGTTCTCCGTCCCGGCGGCCTCTCACCCAGATTGTTCCGCCGCCCAGCTTCGGCTCCAAGCCATGGTATATGGCATTTTCCACAAAAGGCTGCAGCAGGAATGTGAGCATTTCCTCCTGCAGAATGTCTTCGTCCACCTCCACCGACAGTTTAAAACGTTCCTTGAACCGCATGCCCTGCAGTTTCATATAATCTTCAATCTGAGTAACCGTATCGGCCACCGTGCCAAACCGCTTCCCTTTGTTCAGTGACAGCTTGAAATGGTCGGAAAGCGCCAGTATCATATTGGCAATCTGATCGTCCCCATGAATAATTGCCATACAGTACAGGGAATCCAGCGTATTGTAAAGGAAGTGAGGGTTAATCTGGGACTGCAGAAGAAGAAGTTCCGCCTCCCTTTCCTTGAGCCTGGCATTCAGCAGATATTCCGACAGTTCCAGATTGGTATTGACCATTTCCTTAAACTTCCTGCCTATCCGCCCTGCCTCGCTCTCGTCAAATTCCTCCGTAATGTGCCGTTCCCCTTCCCGCACCTGCTCAATGACCTGCTCCAGCTGATTCAGAGGCCTGGTGATTGTTCTGGAAATGGCCATGGCCAGCCCGAAACTCAGAATGACAAGCAGGCCGCCGCACAAAAATACCGTATTCCGTATCCGTTTGCTCCCCGCGCTCAGTTCGTTCCGCTCAATCACATTGATCAGTTCCCATCCGGTCACCGCGTTATGCACGCTGGTAAACAGATAACGCTGCTGTCTCCCGCCGCAGAACTCCTCCAAGACTGCCTGCGGGCCGGTAAGGCTGTGATTGGCATAAACCACCTCGCCGCCGTATCTTAAATCCGCAATTAGATATTCGTTCGTTTCATATCCTTCGGTTCCCGTCACCAGAAAGTTGCCTAACATCCTCCGGTTCACATCCACCACCAAATATCCCATCGGCTCCAAGGTAGCCGGGTTGTTTAAATATTTCACGATGCTGAAGCCATTGGAGGGAATTCCGCCAAGCACGCTCTGCCCGAAAAATACTTCCCTCCCGTTGGCGGCTCTTGCCTCCCTGCTCCAGAATTCCTCCAGAAAATTATGTTCCCCATAGTATTGGTAAAATTCATAGGTTCCCAAATTCACATTGCTCAGCAGATAATAATGCCCGTACAAATCCATAAACGCCACATAGTTCACACTGTTTTCCTGTTTGGTCAGCCTCTCCCCCACGTTCTTCAGAAGCTTCTGTTCCGTTCCGGCAAAAGACTGCCTGCCGTCCTCCGTCTGCTCCTCCAATACATGCTGCAGGTTCGGGTCATAAAGAAACGAACGGATCATCTCAATGACCGGACTCAGCTTCATGTCCAGCACCTTGCTGGAATTTTTCAGGGCATACTCATGGGAAAGCTGATAATTCTCCTCCAGCGCACGGCTGGAAATCCGATAGGAAATACTCCCCAGCAAAGCAGTGCCCAACAGGGAAACCAGAAGCATGGAGAAGAAAATCTGCTGCTGAATTCTCTGATACGTCCACCACGCCCTGACTTTCGAGGACAGTCTGCCCAAAAAAGACAGCTTCCTGCCATTCCCGGTGCCTTCCGTTTTTTCCATCCGCAGCTTCCTCCTCTCCCGGAATAGGATTCTTCCCCTCCCGGATTCTTCCTCCGGCATGCTCCCACAGGCTCCCTGTCTTATCTTGCCCCATAGGGATTTATTTCATCCGGTATCGTATCGCATATTCCCCGGAGCCGGCTTCTGCCGTCAGATAATCCCCCGCCGGCGCAAAGGTCAGGCCGTCTCCTTCCAGAACTTCCTCCCCTCTGTCCAGCCGGATTTCCGCCGTCGTATTGGCCGGAATCTTCACCCGCAGCGTCACCTGGCTCCCATCCCGTTCCCAGCGTACATATTCCTCTCCGTAAACGGAACGGTAACTCCCTTCTGCCCAGGAAAGCCCTCCGCCCGGCCTGGGATAAAAAATGCCATGCCGGAAACCGCCCGTTTTTTCGTCGCTTTCCAGTCCTGCCATCACCCGGTACATCCATTCTCCTATGGCTCCGTAAGCATAATGATTAAAGGAATTCATATCCGCGCTCCACATCGTGCCGTCCGGCTTCAGTCCGTCCCAATGCTCCCAGATTGTGGTGGCTCCCATCTTCACCTGATACAGCCAGGACGGAAAGTCCTCTTTCAGCAGCAGGTCATAAGCTTCCTCCACACAGCCATTCTGGCTGAGCGCATGGCAGAAATAAGGAGTTCCTACAAATCCGGTGACAAGATGGCCGTTTTCCTTCTCCAAAAGCCGTTTCAGCCCCTCCACCGTCCGAGAAATATACTTTTCCGGCGTCAGCTTAAAATACAAAGCCACAATGTGCGCCGTCTGCGTCTGTGCCGTCAGATTGCCGTCGCCGTCAAAAAAGGTCTGTTGGAATTTCCGCACAATCTTCTCATAAAGTTCCTCATATTCCGCCGCCTCGGGCTTCTCCAGAATACGGGCCGTTTTAGCAAACAGCCCCGTGGAATACGCAAAGTAGGCCGTGCATGTCAGGTCATTGGGGGTAGCGCCGAAATAACTTCCTTCCTCCGCATCCAACGCCACCCAGTCGCCGAACTGCAGTTTATAATTCCATATATAATCCTCGGAATGCTCCCGCATAAAGGTAATCCACCCCTTCATGCTCCGGTATTGCCGTCTTAAGATTTCCTTGTCCCCGAACATCAGATACATGGTCCATGGCATAATCACCGCTACGTCTGCCCAAGCCGCCGCCGAATGGGGTCCCTGGCTCAGAAGCCAGTTTCCGTCCGTGCGCCCTTCCTCAATATTGGGCACTACATGGGGCACGCCGCCCTCCGGTGTCTGGTCCGCCTCCACATCCCGGAGCCATTTACGGAAAAACGTATAAGTATTTGCCAGATAGCTGGCCGTCCGGCAGAAAATCTGTGCATCTCCCGTCCAGCCCAGCCGTTCGTCCCGCTGCGGGCAGTCCGTCGGCACATCCAGGAAATTTCCTTTCATGCCCCACAGATAATTATGATGCAGCTGATTCAGCAGCGGATTCGAACATTCCACCTTGCCGGTGAACCTCATTTCCGAATGAAGCGTATCCGCCATAAAGTTCTCCTTTTTCAGTTCTCCCGGGCAGGAAACTACAAGGGCATAACGGAATCCCATATAAGTAAACCTAGGGTGCCAAGTGACCGTCCCTTCCTGTGCAAATATATATTTCATTGTAGCCTTAGCCGCCCGGAGGTTCTCCAGATACACATTGCCGTCACTGTCCAGAATCTCAAAGCAATGCAGTTCTATCACGTCCCCGGCTTTTCCGGCAGCGGTAACATTGATCCTTCCCGCCATGTTCTGCCCGAAATCCAATACCGTCTCCCCCTTGGGAGTACGGATGATTTCCCGGCAGGGCATTCTGTCCATGCACCTTACACGGGCACCGCCCTGTGCCCGAAGAACCGACGTGTCAAACGGCACTTTCACCGCATTTCTCCATACGCCGTCCGCCGTCACCGTTCCCGGCTCCGCCCAGCCCGGCAGTTCCAACGAGGCATCATAGGTTTCGCCGTCATAAATCTCGGAAAATATCACCGGGGAATCCGCCCCCAGCCAGTCCTCTCCGGTAAATACCCACTCTTCGCTGCCGTCCTCATAACGGAGCAGAAGCTGCATGGCAAAACCGGTGCGGTCGCCGTAATTATTCCTGGCTTTCGTAAGCCCCATCACGCCCTTGTACCAGCCTGCCGCCAGCATTGCCCCGGCCGCATTGATTCCCTCCCGTAAATAATCCGTCACTTCATATGTCTGGTACAGAAGATGTCTCCGGTAAGAAGTCCACCCCGGCGTCATCTCATCCTCCCCCACTTTCTTTCCGTTCAGAAAAAAATTATAAAGCCCCAGTGCGGTCGTGCATGCATAAGCTTCCTTCAAAGCCTTTTTCACGGAAAACTGCCCACGCACATAAGTTCCTTTGGAGCATTCTTTATAGGAATCCTCCGTTTCCGCAGACAGGAACGGAGCCTTCCATTCCCCGTCCTTTACCAATGCCGTCACAAACCATGCCGGCTCCGACACCGCCGCCTCGGTAAAAGTCCCGTCGCTTTTCCTGCCGTCCTTCCCGTGGGGATAAATCCCTTCGGCGGTGATTTCCACACGCACATAATATTTCGTCAGCGATTCCATGTCTGCCGGGACACACACATGGGCGGACTCCTCCGAAGCTACCGTCCCGCTGTCAAATACCGGAGCCTGAAATCCCGGAGTCTTTGCCAGCAAAAGCCGGTATGAAGTCTGCTTCACACACCTGCCGTCGCTCTCTATTTCCCATCCGAACTGAGGACTTTCCGCTACCCCCACCGGGTTTTCCTCATAGTCTATAAATATTTTAGATATTTTAAGCATGTACTTTCCCTCCCTGTTCCCTTAAATGAAGAATTTCCCTTGCCTGTGCCGGGCTGGCCGTTTCCAGCCCCATGGCATGAATCAATGCCGCCGTCTTTTCCACAATCTGATAATTATATTGTGCCGTAACCCCTTCCGACAAATACGCGCTGTCCTCAAACCCTATGCGTACAACCGTAGCGCCCATGGCTATGGCCATAGCCAGAAATGTCCAGTTGTCACGCCCGAAATGAGTTACGCCCCATAGTGCATCCTTAGGCACGAAAGAACGGAATGCACTAAGCATCTCCGGAGTGGGCTGCATGCCGCCCTTATGGCCGAACACCAAGTTAAAAAGCATGGGTTCCGCAAAGGGGCGTTCTTTCCTGATAAGCTCCATGTTATGAAGCATGCCGATATCGAACACTTCCGTCTCCGGCAGGATTCCCCGCCGGTATACCTCGTCCGCACAGTAACGAATATCGGCAAAGGAGTTGATGTATACGTTTTCTCCCAAGTTCGTGCTTCCGCCGTTTAACGATGCACTCTCTGCTTTTTCATAGGCAAGGGGATTGCACCGCTGTCTGATATCCATTTCCGATACGCCGCCGGTGGAAACTTGCACGATTACGTCCGTGCGGGTTAAAATTTGCTCAAAGCAAGTGACCATGTAGTCAATGTCCGGCGTCAGGCTGCCGTCCGGCTTTCTGCAGTGAAGATGACACATGGCGGCACCCGCTTCCGCACTTCTTGCCACGTCTTCGGCAAGTTTATCTGCATCTACCGGTGTGCCGGCTTGTACGGGTGCCAATGATATGATTACTTTTCTCATAGTTCTGCCTCTTTTCTTATTTCTTATTCTGGTTTCGCAGGTAGATGTAGTATAGGATTTTGACGGATATATCGCAAATTACTTTGTGGGAACTCAACTTCTTCTCCGTATTTTCATGTGTCTGCCACTTTCAGGTATGACAAATAGCAAAGTAAATTCTACCAGTACACAGCGTTGGATATTATGTAATTGCCATAAGGACCGTCGGAAAACGCCGGCACTTAGCGAGGTATAAATCTGCCATCGGCAGATTTCGAGCTTAGTACCGCTGCGTTTGACGCCGAGCGAAAGCGCGTCCTTAGGGCAATTACATAATATCCGGCGCGTCCGCCAAGCCAACCACTATTATAGCGCAAGTTCTTCCACTATCTGACGAAGGGTTTCTTTTTCTCCTACGTTGCCGGGGAAAATAATATATGCCATTCCCGGGAATTTGCTTTCTTTTCCGGTGCGCCATACCGGTATGCCTTTTCGTATCTGCCCCATGACGACGGCCTTTTTTACGCCTAGTGCTTTTGTGCCTACATCGGAGGATGTAATACCTCCTTTGGCAATTATGAATGCGGGCTTTGTGCAGAGGCGGCTGATTACGCTGGTCACTGCATCGGAAATGTCCACGGATATCTGTAAGATGCGGTCCGGGTCTTCCGTGTCGGGAATCAGGAGTTTTCTGCTGGTGTAGACTACAGCTGTCTTTCCTTCTTTTATTGCCTTTTCTGCCGCTGCGGCGGCACGCTTGGCCTCTTTTTCTAAGCCGTCCGGCTGGGAGCAGGTGTTTACGTCAAATTCGATATAAGCTAAGTTTTTCTTTGACATCATCAGGTCCTCCAGCTGGGCGGTGGTTTTTTGTACATGGGAGCCGACCAGTACGATGCCGCCGTTTCTTGGCTTGGCCGGCAGGTCTTTGTCAGTTTCCGATTCGGGCTGCTGCCGGTCCGATAGGCCGAGGATTTCTTCGCGGCTGAGCAGCGGTCGGTCGGTCACGCCTCCTATTGTTTTGGGAAACGCCGCAGCCGTACGGGCCAAGTAGTGTTTTCCCTCCTGTACCGCTTTTATAAAGGCTTCGCGGAATACGTCCAGTTCTTTATAGGATGTGGCGTTTACAATGATTTTTGCAAAGTTGTGTGCGGATATTAGTTTGCGGTAGATGTCCTCTTTTCTGTTTTCCCTGAGTTCTTCCAAATCGATGGAAATGCAGTCTTCTTTTTTGTATGCGCCTTGTGTCTTCTCTTCTATGTATTCCGTCAGGTCGGACGCATGATATCCGAAGGTTTTGTCTCTTGCAAATTCTGTCATCCCCACGGGAACCAGCATGTTTCCGTCTTTGGCATAATGGACGTTTCCTATTGTGAGCCGGCCGCCTTCCGGGAAAAACGGGCAGATAATCTCACCGTCTATCTGTTTGCCGGTTTCTTGCTCCAGTTCTTTGCGCAGAGTTTCCGTTTCCAACGGATAGTGGCCGCGGAGCGTGGAATCTCCTCGTGAAATCAGCAGGAATTCTTTCCCTGTTTCTTTGGATATGCGGCTCACTCGTCTGGCAATTTCACGGTGGACGGTTTCCGTTTTTTCCTTGGAAAAGCTGCGGGAATTGGTCAGGATGAAAAACATGCCGTTCTCTTCCTCGAATCCTCTCCGGATGGAGTCTTCCTCCCAGTCCGTATAAACCGAAATGTCGTGCACTGTCTGCACGCCGGTGGGGTCGTCGTCCAAGACAATTATCTTATGGGGAAAATCCGCCCCCTCTTTTGATACCGCTTCTTTTTTCGTCCTCTCTTTCTCCGTCTCCTCCGGCTCCGGCCTCCTTTTTTCCGCCTTTTCTCCTTCCGTTCCTTTCTCCGTCTTTTCTTTTTCTGTCGCTTCTTTCTCCGTCTTTTCTTCTGCTTTTTCTGCCGTTTCCTTCTCCGTTCCGCAGGCTCCGTATGCTACCGGGAACCAAACTCGCATTTCTCCGAATTCCCGGTTATCCCATGCGTAATACGGTATGAAGCGCACTTTTTCTTTCGTCATGCCGCAGTAGGTAAGGGTCTGGTAGAGTGCGTTCCTGTCATAGCCTTCCCGGTTCATGCAATATGTCTCGGTTTCCAGTGCCGTCACCGGCCTGCCGCCGATTTGAAAGGATGTAGGCCGATACTCCGCCTCCAGATCCAGATACAGATCGTCCAGAGTTTCCGCCTCTGTGTCCACGCCTTCGCAGCAATATACCAACGGCCCTCTCTCCACCGCAGCCTGGCCGCAGGCTTCTTCTACCATGTTATGGGCCGTGGTGCAGCGCACTTTCATATCCAGTTCCAAAAGAATGTCCGCCTGCCTCGGCTCCCTGACTTCCACGGTGCGGTAAGTTCCCGCTTCCGCCTTTCCCAAAGCATGCCATTCTCCGTTGACGCGGATTTTTCCGCTTTCCGCCCAACCGGGAATCCGCAGGTTCAGCAGAAATCCTTTGTCGGATTTCACATTTTCACAGGTAAACCGTATCTTCCCGTCAAACGGGTAATCCGTTTGCTGCACCAATGTAAACTCCGCCCCGTTTTCCAGGCAAATCTTTGCCCGGTTTGCACCGTACATGCCCAGCCATACGGTATCCGCCGACACCGTGTAAGCATATTCTCCGGACTGAGCCACGGTACGCGCCAGATTCGGCGGGCAGCAGTAACTCAGTATATACTCGCTCCTTGTCAGCGGCCATATTAACTTATAGTCCAGTTCTTTTGTCCTGCGCAGCATATTCTCATAAAAGAATCGCTTGCCGTCCATGCTGAGAGCCGCCAGATTGGTATTTAGCATCATCCGCTCTATCATGTCAAAATACTCCGCCTCCGGCTCCAGCTGGAACATGCGGTAAGCCCAGAACACGCCCCCCAGGGAAGCACAGGTTTCGTTATAAGCCGTAATGTTGGGCAGCTGGTATTCATAACCGTAAGCCTGATGGATTTTCTGATCGGTAAAAAAATTACCGTATGGGGAAACTCCGTTATACAAAGCGCCGCAGCCCCCTGTAATATATATTTTCTTCTCCGTCAGGCTGCGCCAAACCTTATGCAGCACTTCCCTGTAAGCTTCATCCGTTTCCTCCAGGCACAGGTCTGCCACTCCTGCATACAGATAATTTGCCCGGACGGCATGCCCCAGAATCCGGTCATGCTCCTTTAGGGGAATCCGGTCCTGATTGTCATCCAGCCCGTTCTTCACACTGTCCCGCAGCCCAATGGCCTGCTTAGCCAAGGCCAAATAACGTTCTTCACCCGTCGTCCGGTACATTTCCACCAGCCCCATATAATGGGAAGGACAGACCGCCGTCTGTACTTCTCCGGACGCCATGGCCTCTTCATACAGATGCTCCAGATAATCCGCCGTCTTTACCGCAACCGCCATAAAACTGTCTTTTCCGGTAATCCTTTTATGAAGGCAGGCTGCCGTGAACATATGACCGAAATTATATACCTCGAAATCATTGATATCCCCCATGCGGGCCGTTCCGTTTCCCTGCCGCTCACCTATAATCTGCTTGGTGGAAAGATAGCCGTCCGGCTGCTGCGCCCTTGCAATCAGATCCACATATCCGTCAATCTTCTCCGCCAGTTCCTGATTCCCTGTCTTTGCCGCAGCATAAATTGCCGCCTCCATCCATTTGTAAAAATCCCCGTCCCCGAATACCGTCCCGTCAAATTCCCCTTCCGTTTCCCCCGCACAAATCCTGAAATTCTCCACCACATGGCTGATATCCTTGCTCTCAAACATATGCTGCAGCTGCGGCACAGTCTCCCGGGCACAGGTATCGGACCGTTCCTTCCAAAGCCCTCCGGTCCACTCCACGTCCAGCCCATCCACCGGATGCACCTTCGCATTTACAGACTTCCTCGTATCCGTCAACATTCTGATTTCCTCCTTTATTTAAGCCCTTAAATCCTGCGCACGCTGCCCCGCACGGCAAGACTGGTACAAACTTCTATTTTCAGAATACCGTCCACCGGTTCTCTGATCTTATCAATCAATGTATTCGCCGCCACCACGCCCATCTTATGTTTCGGTACCTGAACGGACGTAAGAGGAGGATCCAACATCTCAAGAAATGCAATATTATCAAACCCCGCTATGGAAATATCTTCCGGAATACGATATCCAAGATCCCGGAACACCTTCACCGCACAAACAGCGATAATATCATTGTCCGCAAAAAAAGCGGTAGGCATCGGCTCCATGGCCGAAAGTTCCCGCTTCAGCAGCCCGTAAATATCTTCTCCGTCCTCCGTACGGATATTCACAATCCGCCCCTCCGTCCAACCCAATCCGCAATCCTCCATTGCCCGCCGGAATCCGTAATAACGCTCGGTAAAATTATTTGCATTATCCGCTATATGAAGATACCCGATATCCCTATGCCCCATCTGAGCAAAGTACTTCACGACCTCCCCCACGCCCTGCTCATTATTAATCGTAACACAGTCAAACTTCTTGCTGCCCACATAATTATCCACCATCACCACCGGCACCTGAACCCGCGCAAATGCATCCAGCTCCTCCTCCTGCATCTCCGTCGCCAGCACCAAGACCCCCTCCGCCTGTTCCCTGTCAATAGCTGCCGCAGCCTCCGCGGCATTCTCCTTATCCACATAAGAAACCAGCAGATTATACCCCCTCGCCTTAATCTGACTTTCCACGCCTTCAATAATCTCCGAAAAAATCTGCGAAAAATACGGACTGTTATCCTGTGCCGCATTACGCCTGCGGTACACAATAAAAATAATATTCTTTTTCACGCTTTCCTCTTCCAGAAGTTCCCCATACCCCAACTCTTTCAGCGCATCACGCACCCGGTTACGGGTTGCCTCGCTGATTCCGGGCCTGTTATTCAGCACCAATGACACTGTGGAAGGCGATAAATTCAGCATCGCTGCCAGATCCTTTACTTTTACGGCCATAATTTCCCCATCCCATCTCTTCAGATTTAATATTCCATTCTATCACTGCATTTGCCCAATTGTCAATGTGCCGTCTCACGCCATTCCTTCAGACAGATTTCTATACAAAGTGCACAAATACATACTCTGTCGGAAATTTTGTCCCGCATTTAAATATTTATAAATTTTATTAAATTTATTTATAAGTATTTAAACAAATTATATTCCAAATCACCCACAATGTCAATATAATGCTAAAAAATTCCACGGAAATCAATTTTGGGCTTTCTGCCTGCGCAGCTGCCGGACCCGGAAGTCTACGGACAGCCAATGCCCTGCG
>CAJTVK010000098.1 GCA_910579645.1 uncultured Lachnospiraceae bacterium
CGCCTGCGGATCGGCCTGCGGGGCGGGGAATCCGAATCCGGAGGAAAAGCCAGCATCCGCCTGCGGATCGGCCTGCGGGGCAGGAGACCCGAAGTAAGCGTTAATCCGTAAGATATATCATATGGCTTGAACGCTGATGGAGCAGGCATTGGCGTATCAATGCGGTCATGGACACACAGTTTTTTTGTGTGCCCATGATGGCATCAAAGAGTGATAGTTTAGGAGGGATACCGAAAATGAAACCATACTTTGCGTTCCAATGGCATATTACAGATGAATGTGACCAAAGATGCAGGCATTGCTATATTTTTTCTGAGGATAACCATATCTGCCTGAAGCAGATGAAATATGAGGAAATGGAAACGGTAGTTTCAAGCTGCCTGGAGATGTGTGAAAGGTTAGGACGTACACCGTATTTTTATATTACAGGCGGCGATCCGATTTTACATAAAGATTTCTGGAAGCTTTGCGAATTATTAAAAAAGCATGCGGTTACTTTTGGTATATTAGGTAATCCGTTCCATCTGACGGATGAGGTATGCAAAAGGCTTTTTGAGTATGGCTGCAGAAAGTACCAGCTTTCCTTGGACGGAATGAGAGAAACGCATGATAGGTTCAGAAAACCCGGCTCTTTTGATATTACGGTAGAAAAGATAGAATGTATCAAGAAATCAGGAATGTATTGTGCGGTCATGTCTACCGTATCCAGCGCCAATAAAGATGAGTTTCCCGATATCATTGATTTGGTGGTGGATAGAAATGTTGATGTATTTGCATTTGGAAGATACTGTCCTTCGAGAGGGCAGGAAAGCCAAAGGATGCATAAAGATGATTTTTTTCAGGAATATCATATTCCGCCGCTGGAATACAAAGCGTTTTTGGAAAAGTGCTGGACAAAGTATGAGCAATATAAGGACAGACATACTACCTTTCAATTAAAAGATCATTTGTGGACCTTATTTCTGTATGAAAAAGGAATTTTTAAGATACCGGAAAATGCGGATAGAAAAATGATATATGATGGCTGCCACTGTGCAATCAGTCATATGACAATTCTTCCGACGGGCGATGTATATGCCTGCCGGAGAATGGAAAGTAAAGTCGGAAACGTATTCGATACTTCCATGTATGACCTTTTTATAAGCAGCGCTATGGAGAAGTATCGGGATTTTGATAAATTTGAGAAATGTAACAAGTGTGAGCTTCGTGGGTTTTGCCGTGGCTGTCCGGCTGTGACCTATGGTTATACCGGAAATATGTATGCGCCCGATCCGCAATGCTGGAAAAACGTGGAAATTGATTCGGAGGTTTGATATGGACATTTTAGCCGTAATGAAAAAACGCAGGTCTGTCCGTAAGTATCAGGATAAACAGATTGACAGGGCAGATTTGGAAAAAATTATTGAGGCGGGATTGTATGCGCCAAACGCAGGAGGCGGACAGAGGGCAAGGATTGTTGCCGTCCGTAACAAAGCATTAGCCGAGAAAATCGGCAGGCTTAACCTTGCCTGCTTTGACCGAAGCCGCCTTGCAGGAGGTCATGTTTCATCGGAACAGCCCAGTAATATTGACGATCCGACAATAAAAAACGGATTTTACGGAGCACCTACGGTATGTGTTATTTTTGGCCCGAAGAATTTTTTATATAGTATTCCCGATGCGTTCTGCTGTGCGGAAAATATGGTGCTTGAAGCGGCAAATTTAGGCATTGCATCGTGCATCGTTGCAAGAGGGGAAGAAACGTTTGATAATGAAGCCGGAAGGGAGTTATGGAAGGAATGGGAGATTCCCGATACCGATACAGCCCGCTGTTTTGTGATACTGGGGTACTGCGATGGCAGCTATCCGCAAATAAAACCAAGAAAAGAAAACCGATTTTTGATGATAGATGAGGAGGAAGAGTAAGTTATGGATGCACAGACTTGTTTAAAGAAGCTGCAGTATATCGGAGTGCTCAATTTTGCCACTGTGGATAAATTCGGAAAACCACAGATAAGGAATATCAGCGCCATTCATTATGAGGGGCAGGCCATGTATTTTTTCACGGCAAGGGGCAAAGCCTTTTGTGAAGAACTGCTGTCGGACGGTGAAGTTCAGATATTGGGATATACAAAATATAAAGAGATGATAAGGCTTTCCGCAAAAGCCGAAAAAGTATCGGAACAGGAGCAAAGGAAATGGATGGATACAATCTTTGAGGAACAGCCCTATTTATCCAATGTTTATCCCGGCAGCACAAGGGAAATCGGCATTGTTTTCTGTATCCGGAATGCAGAAATCGAATATTTCAATCTTGGTGTAAACCCGATTTTCCGTGAAAAGTATGTCATTGGAAATGCGGCCATAACCGAAAAAGGGTATGCGATCTCGCACAACTGCATCGGCTGCGGCAAATGTCTGAAAAACTGTCCGCAGAGATGTATTGTGGCCGGAAAGCCATATGAAATCATGCAGGAACATTGTCTTCACTGCGGAAACTGTTATGAAAAATGCCCTGTGGGGGCTGTAATAAGGCGGGGAGTGACAAATGAATCAGAATGAAAGAAGACATTATCTTATCGCAGGCTTATTAAATGAGCAGCCGCAATATAAGGAAAGGAAAGTGCCAAACAGCATACAGGAACAGAAATTGCTGCTGCGCGCATTGCTTAATGTGCGTATGCCGGAGAAGGTTTCCGGCGAATTTCTGAAAGTTCAGGATGATTATCTGAGGGAAGAAACAGCGGAAAAGGGGATTGTAAAGCTTTCGGATTTACAGCCCATACAAAAGGGCATTTATCTCTGGAAGGGGGATATTACAAGGCTGGCGGCGGATGCCATCGTGAATGCGGCCAATAGCGGAATGACAGGATGCTACCAGCCTAACCATGCCTGCATTGATAACTGTATTCATACCTTTGCAGGAATACAGTTACGGCTTGCATGTGCGGAGATTATGGAAAAGCAAGGTTTTCCGGAACCTGTGGGCCGGGCAAAAATAACCTCGGGCTATAATCTGCCCTGTAAATATGTGCTTCACACAGTGGGGCCGGCGGTAAACCGAACAGCCGGCGGCTATGAAGAACTTACTTCGGGACATTGCAGACAGCTTGCGTCCTGTTATCGGTCCTGTATGGAATTTGCAGAGGAAAACGGCTGCGGCAGTTTGGCATTCTGCTGTATCTCAACAGGAGTCTTCCATTTTCCGAACCAAAGAGCGGCAGAGATTGCGGTGAGGACTGTGAAAGAGTACAGGGAAAATACGGGAAGCAAAATGGAGGTGGTATTTAATGTCTTTCGGGAGGATGACTATGAAATCTACGAGAACCTGCTTAGGAACAATTGAACAGTTAAGAGAACAAATAGAAAATACGGATGTAATCGTTATCGGAGCGGGGGCAGGACTATCCGCTTCCGCCGGATTTACTTACAACGGGGAACGTTTTCATAAGTATTTCGGGGACTTCATTGAAAAATACCATTTCCGTAATATGTATGAGGGCGGCTTTCATCCTTTTGACAGTCCGGAAGAATATTGGGCGTATTGGAGCCGGTACATTTATATTAACCGCTATATGGATGCGCCGAAACCCGTTTATGAACATTTGTTCCGGTTGGTAAAGGATAAAGACTATTTTGTGCTGACGACAAATGTGGACCATTGTTTTCAAAAAGCGGGATTTGCAAAAGAACGGTTATTTTATATGCAGGGGGATTACGGGCTTTTCCAATGTCAGACACCATGCAGGCCGTACACATATGAGAATGAGGCACAGGTAAAACGCATGGCAGAAGAGCAGAAGGATATGCGTATTCCCACAGAACAGATTCCTAAGTGTCCGGTTTGCGGAAAACCGATGACTATGAACTTGCGGGCGGATTCTTCTTTTGTGCAGGATGAGGGGTGGAAGGTTCATGCCGGTTATTATGAGAAGTTTCTTAATACACATAAGAAAAGCAAAATCCTGTTTTTGGAATTGGGTGTGGGTTACAATACTCCGGGTATAGTGAAATTTTCTTTCTGGAGCATGACAGCGGAAAATCCAAAGGCAACCTATGCCTGCATCAATTTAGGGGATGCCCGCGCCCCAAGGGAAATCAGAGAACGCTCCATCTGTATTGATGCAGATATTGGGAAGGTGCTCGAACAATTATAAGACAATAGAGTCTCAAGTATCCCTTCTGGCAGATGACGGCGCAGAATATGCAGAGGCATTGATTTTCCACCGGTAAATCGGAATGACATCTTGGAAAAGCATTATATTTGTAGTAAAATGAAATTACGAATAAATATGTATTTGCACGAAAACAAGGAACGGAAGGATTTATCTGCTTTTGGGACAGCATATGAAAGCGCAAGCGGGGGGACAAAGCCTGGCTTATGCTTCCGGTGAAGGGCGATTGGATTCGGCAATGGCGGATTAAGGGGACGGGCACTGATGATTGAGTTTAAAGACTATACTTTTCAATATCGGAATCAGAAAGAACCGGCTTTACGGAATATCAACCTGACGATATGTCCAGGGGAGCGGATTTTGGTGGCAGGGCCATCCGGTTCCGGGAAATCGACGCTTGCCTATTGCATGAACGGGTTGGTTCCTTTTTTATTTGCCGGTAAGAGCAGCGGGACGGTTACGGTGATGGGAGAAAACCCTGCCAAGGCAGGGGCGTTAAAAATGTCCCGGACAGTCAGGACGGTTCTTCAGGATGCGGACAGTCAGTTTGTGGGGAGAACGGTTGCTGAGGATATTGCATTTATTTTGGAAAATGAGGGGATGCGGCAGGAGGAAATGGTTTTCCGCGTGAAAAAGATGGCAGAAGCAGTGGGGGCGGAATCGTTTCTGGAACGGGTTCCGGCAGAATTATCCCGCGGACAGAGGCAGAGAGTCGCCATGGCGGGCGCTTTGGCGGAGGAAGCGGAGGTATTTCTGCTTGACTCGCCGTTGTCCGGCCTGGATCCGGATGCAAGGAAACATATCCTTGGGCTGATAGGGGAAATAAGCCGAAGGAAGAATTCCACGGTTATCATGATTGAGCAGCAGGCGGAGGAGGTGCTGAGCTGGAAGGCGGATCGTATGATAATAATGGAAGGCGGACGTATTGCGGCGGAAGGGAAGCCGGAACGGCTGCTGAACGAAGGTATTGGAAGGGACTATGGATTTCGGAGGCCGTTTTGTACAGTGCCTTCCCGGCAGGGCAGTGGCCAAGCGGCGGAAGACGGGGATGCGGGGCGGAAAGAAGATATGCCCTCTCATTCCTGCAGGAAGCGGGCAGGGCAGGCGGTGCTGTCCGTGAAGAATCTGTATTTTTCTTATGAGGAAGGGGTGCCGGTGCTTCAGCATATTCATTTCGACATCGGGAAAGGGGAAACGGTCAGCCTTATCGGGAAGAACGGAGGAGGGAAGTCCGTCATTGGGGAAATTATTTGTGGTTTTCGGAAACCTGCCAGAGGTTCGGTTACTTTCCGGGGGGAGGATATGTTAAGCAAAACCGTTAAGGAGCGGGGAGAGAAAATCGGCTTGGTCACACAGACCCCGGCACAGATGCTGTCCGGGGGGACGGTTTATAAGGCAGTGGCGGCAGGGCTTATGACACGGGGCATTCCGAAAAGGGAAGCAAAGGAGCGGATTGACCGTGTGTTAGAAGTGTGCGGGCTGCTTCCGTTTGCCGGCCAAAAGATTTCCGCATTGAGTTTCGGGGAGAAAAAGCGGGTGATGATAGCTTCCGTTTTGGTAAGTAACCCGGAGGTAATCATACTGGATGACCCGACCACGGGGCTGGATAACCGGCATTGTGCAAAAATCATGGAATATTTGCAGAAGTTAAAGAAAGAATGCGGCACGGTTATCGTGCTGATTACACAGGACATGCATTTGGCATCGGAGTATTCGGACAGAGCAATTGTAGTAGCCGACGGGCATTTGCTGGCGGACGGCACAGCGGCAAAGGTATTGGCGGATGAAGTCATTGTAAGGAAAGCCTGTCTGGGACAGGGGATGCTGCCGGAAACGGCAGGAAAGTGCGGTATCGGAAATCTGCCGGGAGGGAGGGGGACGGCGCGGTGAGGATTTTGGCTTATGAAGAGAAGGATACATGGATTCACCGTCTGAGCGGCGTGACAAAGCTGTTTTTCCTTTTGGTTTGGATTCTGACCGGCATGCTGTCTTTTGATACAAGAGTGCTGTTGGCAATGTTGGCAGGGAGTGTGCTCATTTTTAGGATGTCGGGAACGGATTGGGAACAGGCGGGGGACACGGTAAAGTTCTTTTTCTCTGTTCTGCTGATTTTTTTGGTTATAATTTTTCTGGTGGATCCGTATAGGGGGACGGAGGTTTATGGGACGAGGGCGGATTTGTTTCATATAGCCGGGAAGTTTTGGCTGACGAAAGAGCAGATTTTTTATGAATGCAATGTTATGGTGAAAGGGGTATCTGCTATTTTGACGGTATCCGCATTTACGTCCACGACGGATCCCGGTGAATTGGCGGCAGCCGTAAACCGCATTGGCATTCCGTATAAGATAGGATACCGGATGGCGGCCGTGCTGCGTTATCTGCCGGAGCGGCAGGCGGCTCTTAGGGAAAGAAAAAGTGGCCGGGAGGAAGCTTTTTTATCCCGGATGTTTTCAGGAAATCGCCGAAGGGGAGAAAAGAGACGGATAATGGAGATGAGAGGGTACGGCAGGCAGAGGAAGAGGACTTGGTATGCGGGGAAGAAGCTGACGGGGGCGGACTGCGCTGTGATGGCAGTGACGGCGGCAGTATCGGCATTGCTCTTATTCTTTACCTTTCGGGACGGAAACCGGTTTTATAACCCGTTTATAAAGTAGTGTACGGGACAAGGAGAAAAATATTGGAGAATACAGGGATTATTTTAGAGGGCGGCGCTATGCGCAGCATGTTTTCGGCGGGAGTGCTGGATTTTCTTTTGGACAGGGGGATAGAGATACCGAACGTGTTGGCGGTGTCGGCGGGCGCTTATGCAGGGATGAATTATGTTTCGGGGCAGAAGGGCCGTGTGCTGGACGCGGTGATTAAGCCGATGGAAAAAGAAAAATGTCTGGGATTCGGCACTTTTCTGAAGAAAGGAACCTTTTTTGACATGGATTTGTTTTTCGAGACGATACCGAAACAGTTGGTGCCTTTTGATTTCGGCGCCTTTTCCCAATCCGCAAAGCGGTTTATCACGAGCACGGTGAACTGTCTGACGGGGGAAGCAGTTTATTTCGAGGAATTTGACGATGAGGATATTTTTCTGAAAATCTGTAAGGCGGCAAACTCTCTTCCCTTTATTGCCAGGATTACGGAAATCGGCGGTCTGCCCATGCTGGACGGGGGGATGGCAGATGCCATTCCTCTCGGGAAAGCATTGGAAGAGGGTTGGAAGAAGATTGTGGTGGTGGCCACAAGGAATGCGGACTACCGGAAGAAGCAGAGGTATTTTTACTTGGCCATGCTGAAGCTTGTTTATCACAAATATCCGAAATTTGTACATATGGTAAAAGGGCGGGCGGAAAAATATAACCGGTCTTTAGAACTGCTCCGGCAGCTGGAAGCGGAGGGCAGGGCTTTTGTGCTGCGGCCGGAGGAAAATATGCATCTGACGAATAATGAGGCCGATGCGGACAGACTGAGGGAATATTACCGCCATGGATATGCGGTGGCGGAAACGAAGGAGGCAAAATTGCGGGAGTTTCTTGTAAGACCTGTCTCAACCTTACAGAACGGTAAGGAATAATCCGGAACGGTAAGCCGAATCCATGGAGAATGCTGCTTTGGCTGTTTGGCGGAGTATGGGAAACGGGGCGGCGGAATGGGACGAAATATCAGGAGTGTGCGGTTATGGCGGATTTATTGGAAAATTTAAATGAAAAGCAGCGGGAGGCGGTACTGGAGACGGAAGGGTATGTACGGGTCATTGCAGGTGCGGGCAGTGGGAAGACAAAGCTGCTGGTAAGCCGTTATGCCTATTTGGTTCAGGACTATGGCATTGATTCTTCCAATATTCTGTGTGTCACCTTTACCAATAAAGCAGCCGGGGAAATGAAAAAGAGAATCCGTGCCTTGATAGGGGACGGGCATGACTTTGGACTGATTTGTACATATCACGGATTCTGCAATCGTTTGTTAAGGGAGAATCCGGAGAAGCTGTTTTTGAATAAACAGTTCCAAATTATAGATACGCATCAGCAGAAAACCATTTTAGGAGAGATATATCAGAAGTATGAACTGAAGCTGGATCATGCCAGCTTTGAATCCATGCTCCGTAAAATCGGGTATGCAAAGAAAGATACCGGATATGTGACGAAGCTGTGCAGCCCGGGAGCCTGCCGGATTTTGGATGAAATAAGGAATCAGGACGACCGTATTATAGAAGAATTCATGCAAAGGCAGAAGGCTACTTATTCTTTGGACTTTCATGACTTGATTTCTTTTGCTATTTATCTTTTGGAAACCGATTCTGACGTTCGGGAAAAATGGCAGGGAAGGCTGAATTATATTATGGTGGATGAATTTCAGGACAGCAGTGCCGTGGAGATGCGCCTGGTAAATATATTGTCCGGCAGATATGAAAATCTGATGATTGTGGGCGATCCGGATCAGAATATTTATGAATGGAGAGGGTCGGACGTAAGGCTGCTGGTAGATTTTGAGAAAAATCATGAGCCTACAAAAACCATTATTCTCAATCAGAATTACCGTTCCACGCCGCAGATTCTTCAATGTGCAAATACATTGATTGAAAAAAACAAACTGAGGCTGAAAAAGGATTTATTTACAAAAAATGCAGCCGGTGCGCCGGTGATTCATTACCATTCCAAGAATGATTTTGACGAGATGGACCGGGTTATCGCAAATATCGAGAGACTGCGGGTGGAAGAGGGATTTCGTTATTCCGATTTTGCCATTATATATCGGTCCGGCTTTCTTTCACGCATTGCGGAAAAGAAGCTTGTGGAAAAAAATATACCTTATGAGATTTTCGGCGGGGTACGTTTTTATCAAAGGATGGAAATCATGGATGTATTGGCATATCTGAAGCTGATAGCGTATGATGATGATACATCTTTCCGTCGGGTTATAAATACTCCGCGCCGGAGATTCGGCCGTGCCAAGATGAATTTTCTGGAGGAGCTGAAAAGCAGGGGAAGGGAGCCGGAGAATTATCAGCAGAATATGTTTGGCCTGCTTGGGGAAGGGGAAGAACCTGAGAGGGGAGGGACAGGAACGCTTTTCGGTGTTCTGGCGGCACATCTTAGCGAAAAGGAATTTCAGAACAGCGATGCGGCAGCTTTTGTCAGTTTTATAGATAATATGCGGAAAAGCTATAAGAAAAAACGGATATCGGATATTGTGAACGAAGTCACGGAAAGTTCCGGATATGAAGAATATATCAGAGAATTAGGGGATGAGGAAAGACTGGACAACTTGGCAGAGTTTAAAAGGATTGCCAATGAGTTTGAGCGGGAATTTGGGGAGAATTTAAGCTTGGAGGAGTTTCTGCAGCAGCTGGCGCTTCAGTCCGGGGAAGAGGGGGACGGGGCAAAAGATACAGTGAAGCTTATGACGATACATTCTTCCAAAGGACTGGAATTTCCGGTTGTATTTATTCTGGGTTTTACGGAGGGAGTTTTTCCCTCTGCAAAGACAATCGGGGACAGGAAGCAGCTAGGGCTGGAAGAAGAGCGCAGGCTGTGCTATGTGGCGATTACAAGGGCAGAGAAATATTTGTTCCTGATGGAATCGGAGGGCACGTCGCCTAACGGCATAAAAAAACTGGTTTCCCGTTTTCTGGATGAAATAGGGGAAGCAAATTATATTCGGATCGGGCAGATACCGGAGGAACTGAAGCGCGAAAGCAAGGGATATGCCGCTAAGCTGAACTGTGAGTTAGGGACAGGAGAAAAGGCCGGAAAAAAGGTTGGGGACAGTGTGGAGCATCATATTTTCGGTGCGGGAAGGATAGAAGCCATTGACGAAAAGAGGGGAAGTTATACGGTAAGGTTTGAGAAGCTGAAGCAGCCTAGGAATCTTTCCGCTTCCTATTTTTCGCGAAAGCAGGAGGAAATGCGGCGGAGAGAGGATGACGGAAAAGAGAGGATACCCGGGCAGGGAAGTGAAGCTTCGGAGCCGGTGAGAAGGGGAGCCGGGGAATCGGCGGAGGCTGAATCGGCGGGAGAACTGTTGGATGGCAGGGAAACAGAAAAATCGACGGCTGGTGAATTGGCGGGGAAATTGCCGGATGGCAGGGGAGCCGGGGAATCGGCTGCTGCTGAATCGGTAGGAGAACAGTCTCAAGGCGGAGAAATAGAAGAACCGGTGGATAGCGGGGAGACAGGAGGATTTGAAAGCCGTGAAGAGCCGTGGGATTTTGCAGAGAAGGAGGAAACGGAAGAGGCGGTTGGTTGGGAGGAAGAGAGACCTTCCGCAGCGGAAGCTGCAATGCGGAAGAAATTACAGGCAGGCAGTCTCAATTTATGGAAGCAGGAAGCCGTTCCGCATTCCGGATGGGTATGTGCAGGGGTGGAAGATTTGGGGGCACCGGTTGGTATTTGCCAGATGTGTGGTTATCAGATTATTCGTTATGCACATCATATGGAACATCCTGAATATAGGCCGCTTTCCGTTGGCTGTATCTGTGCCGGGAAGATGGAAGGGGATGTGGGCAAGGCAAAAAGCCGTGAACAAGAATTTAAAAAGAAGCAGGCGAGACGTATAAATTTTTTCAGGCGTAAGTGGAAATGCTCTAAGAAGGGGAATGAATATATGAAAGCGGATGGGCATATAGCAGTGCTTTATCATTCCGTCAAAACATATAAAGGGTGGAAATATTCCTTGGATAATGAGTTTTGCAAGGCAGTGTATGCAACTAGTACATCATTGCATTAATCCTTAAGTAATCAGCACATGCTGTTTGTGCCAGTGCCGCGTTGTCATCGGTCAACGATGCCACCGCATCGCCTCCCTCTTCCGCCTTGCCCTGACGCAAACATCAAGCACTGATTACTCAAGTATTAATGCAATGATGTACTAGGGATGAAGCGGTTGCAGGAGTGTTTGATGCTTTGGAGCGGCTGAAATATCCTCACTTGTATAGGGAGGAACCATAGTATTTGTTGTCAGCGGCAAAATATACATATTGATTTTCCATATATAAATCTGTAGTTACACTATATTTGCCGGTTGCCGCAAACGGCACAGAGAGCCGCACATCGAAAAAGTGCGGCTCTCTGCAGTGCTGACAGCTTGCGGAATCAGGACGGCATTACAACCGCTTTGAAGCGTGTCAGAACTCCGGTTCATAGTAATCGTCATCTGCGGAGTAGTCATCTAAAATCTCATAATCCGAGGATGTCGTCCGTGTTGTTTTTGAAAAGTTATTTTTGCTGTTTTCGTTTAAATAATCTAGTTTATTTTTGCCGTTATCGTCCAAATAATCTGGTTCATTGTTGCTGCCGTCCTCTAAATAATTGGGTTCATTGTTGCTGCCGTCCTCCAAATAATCGGGTTCGCCGTTGCTGCCGTCCTCCAAATAGTTCGGTTCGTCGTTGCTGTCGTCCTCCAAATAGTCGGGTTCGCCGTTGCTGCCGTCCTCCAAATAGTCCGGTTCATCATTGCTGTCGTCATCCAAATAACCCAATTCATCATTGCTGTCGTCATCCAAATAATCCAATTCATTAAGGCTGCCGTCCTTCCAATATTCCCAATCATCCCTGCTGTCATTATCCGGAAACTTTGATTGGCTGATGGGACTTTTGCTTTTATATGTTGTTTCCGGAACGGCATGAGTCAAGGAATAATCCGGTTTTGCAAAGACATCGGCATTTTTCATATCGGCATGCATTGTTTCGAATTTTATTCCGGAAATGCTTTCTTCCGATGCAGTCCCGTCTTCGGCAGTTTCTTTTCTCCGGCGGAGCAGAAAATATACCGTCAATCCGATGGCTGCTAATATAAGCAGAAGCAGGATAAGCAGAAGCAAAACGACAGGGCGTGAGCCGCCTGACTCCGAATCTGCTTGTGGAATTCCGATGTCTGCCACTGTCAAATTTTCTTCCGGCAGATTTTCCGGCAATATGTCGGAAGCGGCTTGTCCTGTTTCACTCTCGGTAATGGCCGCTATGGCGGACATGCTTTCGCTTCCGATAATTACTATGTAGCCGGATGCATGGGAGAAGGAAAACAAAATTTCCCCTGTCTCCGATATGGTTGTCTCATCCTTATATTCCAGTTGTCCGGCTTCTGGGTTATAGTAAAAAAGAGCTGCATAATATCCGGCATAACAGGTATCCGTACGAAGAACTAAGGTGGGAAGGAAGTCAAAGGAACCGTTATGGGAAAGTTCCAACTCAATCACTCTATTTACATTGCCCAGCCCGGCAGCCTGAGCCAGAAGGGGAGCCGGGATGCTGCCGGCATCTGTCCTTATGCCCATATCAATGCCGTTTGCTTCGTCCGCAAGTATGTTTTTTCCGTTAATAATCCAACTTATATTATTTCCCATATCAAGGGTGACATCAATGTCTTGGCCGCGGAGGGAAGCGAGGGTTTCTTCATATAGTACGGAATTTGTTCCCATATCAATGGTAGGGGCATTGCTAGAGGTGTTTGCATGGCCGGCAGAGGAATTATTGCCTGTAGTGCCAATATGGGCGTTACCGCCGGGAGCATTGCCATTGCCAGAGGGGACACCGCTGCCATTACCGCTTGGAGCATTGCCGTTGTCGGAGGGGACATTGCTGCCGTTACCGCCGAGAGCATTGCTGTTGCCGGATGAAGCACCGCTGCCGTTACTGCCGGGAGCATTGCCGTTGCCGGAGGGGACATTGCTGCCGCTACCGTCGGAAGCATTGCCTTCGGAGGCATTAGGAATGCCGCTGTCCGGAAGGGCATTATTCTGTGACTGCTGAACATAGCCGCAGCGGCGGCATTTTCCGTCCGAAAGATCATGTCCTAAAGCAGCAATATCTTCCGAATACGAATCCCCGCAGGAGCAGATGTGGGATGTAATTCCGCTCTCCGTGCAGGTAGGCTGTTTTGTGACGGAGGGGGTATAGCTGTGTCTGTGAGTGGCCGGAAGCTGTGGAATGGTTTCGGTATAAGTGTGCTGGCATTGGCCGCAGGTGTAAGTGCGGATGCCGCATTCCGTTTCCGAGGCTTCTTTTGTAATCTGCGGGATATAGCTATGGCCTGTGGCCGGAACGGTTTCGGTATAACTGTCGCCGCAGGTACAAGTATAGGTAAGCACTCCGTCTTGACTGCAGGAAGCCGCCGTTGTTATGACTGCGGCATAACTGTGGGTATGAGCGGCCGGAAGCTTTGCAATCTCTTCCGTATAGGTATCGCCGCATCTGCCGCAGGTATATGTGCGGACTCCGGCTTCGGTTTCGGTGGGCTGCTTCGTGACGGAGGCAGCATAGGTATGGCCGAGTGCCGGGATGACGGCACGTTCCTGTGTGCCGCATTGATGGCAGGAGCGTATCTGCGTGCCGGTTACTGTGCAGGCAGCAGGGGCTGCGGTCAGCCAGTCTCCGTAATTGTGGGAAGCGCATGCCGTTGTTTTTTCCGTTACGGCTACGGATATGGAAACACCGGTAACCGTTTCGTAATTGGCGGTATCCGGATTATAGGAAGCAGGGTAGGAGAAAGTACCGGCTGTGGTAAGCACTGCAGCCGGGTTTTCCCAAGTCCATCCGGCCGGCAGTTTCAGAGAGGCCAAGGTATTTCCGGTAAAGGTCTGCAGACCGGTGGGGATGGTATAAGCCGGGACTGCTTTTGTGACGGTAAGGGGAATGATTTCTTTTACCGTAAGGTATTTATCCGGTGCTTCCGGCGTAAAGACTGCCGGATATCCAAAGTTGCCTACCGCCGGAATAATGGCCGGATTTTCCCAAGCCCATCCGGTGGGAAGGGAAATTCCCTGCAGGCTTAAGGCAGGATTATAAATGATAGGGCTTAGAGACGGCACTGTGTAAAGGGGAGTGCCTTTCTGCACGGTTACTATGCAGGAGGCGGTGGCGGCTCCGGACGAAGCGCAGCTGATTTCCGCCGTGCCCGCCGAGACGGCAGTGACGGTGCCGTCTGCGGAAACTGTGGCGATACGGGAATCGGAACTGCGGAAGGAAACGGAGGAGATGTCTGCCGCCGTTCCGTCTATGGAGGCGGTGAGGACGGAGGTCTCGTCCGCTTTTAAGGTCAGCGAGTCAGTGTTTAAAGTGATGCTTTTCAGGTTTGCCGGCTGTGTGCAGGGAGCGGATGGCATATTTTCATAGACCGGTATCCGGAAGACAAAAGGATTGTCCAGGGAGCCGGCAGAAGCATATGCTTTTTTCACGGATACCGCTTCCGAAGACGGTGCGGCAATGTTTTGCATATATTGGTGGCAGTAAAGTCCGAAGGGGGAGGTTTTGCTTACATTAAACTTTTGCAGATAAAGCGTGTCCTGCCCTTGGCGGATATAATTTTTCGAAATAATGTCCGCGCCGCCTGCCAGAGACAGGTAGCGTGTCGTCCACCCGTATTCTTTTGCCTTAAGCAGCCCGTTTTCTATGATTTGGGCACTGCCTTTTCCCGTGGCTCCTATGTTGAAGTAATTATATAGTCCGGCGTAGCCCGGGTAAGAGCCGGAAATCAATGGAGATTTGCCGTCTCCCTGCTCTTGGCGGACTCTGGAAGCCAAGTGGAAGGGGCTTACGGAAAGGTTTTGGGCAATGGAATAGAAAGCCTGAGAGTAAGTCAGGCCTTGCCCGTCGTCAGGAATGATGCCATACATAAAAGTGTTTTTCAATATATCCTGCACGGCGTTTTCCGTATGGTAGGTAGAGTTGTAACTCAGAAGCTCAAATTGAAAAATATAGTTCTCGGTCAGAAAATTTCTGGGATCCATGTAGTAAGCCAAGATTCCGTCGGTTGGGTATGACCAGGCATTGTCATAGGGAGAGTCCTTCCAGGCAGCATTGGATTTGGAAGATATCAGGCTTCTGTCCTTGCTGTTTTCCTGCTGTACGGCAGTATTCCAGTCTATGCCCGTATCCATTCTGACAAAAATCCATCCGGGGTGCAGTTCCTTTAGCCCTGCCAGTGCGTTTTGGTAGGAAGAGGGAAAAGCCTTAATGTCTTCCGGAAGCTGTATTTCGGCAGACATCTGCGCGGGCATGGCGGAACGGGATGTATTTTCGGCAATAAATTGTTTTTCCCAGGAAAGGAGTTTTTCATCCGAGTATGCTAAGTATTTGCGTTCCGCATATCCGGAATATTCCGTGCTGCCGCTTTGGAACCGTACCTGATACCAGATATTTTGCATGGAATCTTCTGCCACGCCTGTGATTTTCACGGATTGTCCGGAGGGTACCGTCAGCACGGTCTCGGTTTGGAGGTCCGGGGATGTTTTTATTTCATAGGAACTGCACAGGTATACCAAGGCAAGAAGGTCTTTTTCTTTTGCCAAGGCTGCCAACTGCCGGTCGGCATTGGGAAGGTCGGTGATAAAATAATCCGGCAGGGTCTGCCGGATTTGGACGGAAATACCGGGTATATCCCAAGATTTCAGTGTTCCGGCTGCCGGATAGGCCGTGTTGTCCCATAAGGGAGTGAATTCATAAACGTCGGATTCCGTGGTTTCATAGTCTTCGGTACATTGCCAAGTGACCGGAAGCTGTACGGATTCGCTGCTGCCGTCAATATGTACGGAAAGGGCCGTGGGGAAGAGTGCGGTGACTTCTTCTAAGGAAAGCTTTTCATCAAAAATAAAATAGGACTCTTCCTCGGAAAGGGAGTCTATGGAAGTGACGGCGGAAACGGTATCTGCTGCTTCCGGTTGGGAAACCGTATTTTCCTGCGGAACAGAAGGTTCCTGTGCAGCCTGCACGGGGTATGCGCGGAGTAGGGAAAGGAAGCCGAAAGTCAGTGCTGCGGCAAAGGGCAGCAGGCGTTTTCCCGAAAATAAGCCGTATGAATCGGTGACATGTTTTTGGTGTCTGTTTTTCATATAGATTCTCCTTGTGTATGGTTCATGTATGTTAGGAACTGTTCATAAGCAATGATTCATAATTGTTTTGTTTTGCACAGAAAAAGATTCCCGCGTGCAGTGAGCCGGGCAGGCATGCTTACAGCGGGGATAAATTTTCAAATATGCCCTGACGTATGTGCAGGTGCGGATTACTCCTTATCATATAGTAAGACTGGCGTTATGTCAAACGGAATGCGATGTTATGCAGGGAAATTGTAATGGCTATATTTCGTTAGCTATGATAAAATAAACTCAGGTAATCAATTTCGGTGACATCATATAGAGTTAATGTAGGAATAAAAAAATACAAAATTTTTCAAAATAATATTTACAATCTGCAAATAATATGTTATTATGTACTTGTGAGACGACAAATGGTCATGTAAATGTACTTGGCAGAGGACATTGCATGAGGGACAGGCACAGTATCTACGCTGTGCCTGTTTTCCTGTCTGCACGTAGGAATGCAGACTAGTATAAATGAATAAAAAAAGCTTTATGTTATTTTCTCCGTATGATATATTATAAATATATCATTTCCGGAGGAAAGACAATGCCTAAAAAAGCTACTCCTATTTATCTGAAAGAATCAGAAAAATCCTATTTGCAGTCAATGACTCAAAAAGGAACGGTTGAGGCCAGAGTATACCGCCGCGCTAAAATATTACTTCTTAAATCTGAAGGAATGTCAAATGAAGCAATTGCTGATAAACTTGACATCACGGTTCCGACGGTTCGTCTTTGCCTGGATAAATTTTCCGGTTCAGGGGTCCAGGCGGCCCTTGAGGACTCTTCCGGGCGTGGCCGTAA
>CAJTVK010000099.1 GCA_910579645.1 uncultured Lachnospiraceae bacterium
GCTCTTCCGATCTGGGCAGTCAGGAAACCGACCAGCCTTCCAAACCCCACAGGCCGGAAATGCGGCTCCCCCGGAAGCGTCCGCGAACCAAAAAAGTAACATCTTGTATTTCCCCAACAAAATTAGTATAATAAAAAGTAAAATAACGATTACGCATCCGAAACTTCCAGGCGGACGCAGAACTTAATAAGGAGGAGAAACACCATGGCAAAAGAATTTGCAAGCGGCTCTGTCATCTGCCAGAGCGGTCAGCCATTTCAATCTTTGCATATGATTGTAAAAGGAACTGTACGCGCCGTATATTCAGACGGCGAGTTTTTTTTGGATAAGGGAGATGTCATAGGCTTATGTGCCCTATATCACGATTCCCATATCTTCACCTATATTGCAGCCAGCGATGTCACAATAGCATCTTTCCCCTATCAGAAGGGAAAACTGTCCGAACTGCTTGCCAAAAAACCGGATTTTGCCCAGTTAATCGTAAAATCCGGCCTGAAACAAGTAAAAAACGTCATTGAACTGTATGAATTATCCAAATATGACTGTGGCAGCCTGTACCAATACCTGCTGGACAGTTACAAAGAATACTCTTCACTCTGTGAACGCTATGCCCTCTCCCCCAGGCTTTTACCGGATTTGGAAAACATTGCGCCTCTTACCTTAGAAGAAGATATTCCGGAATGGCTTACCAATTTTTATGAAAGCATGCCGGGAATACTGATTCCCGCACTTTCTGCCTGCAAAGCGCCCACACATCATTTCATCAACGGCGTGCTGATGGAAACAAGTCAGAGCATCGGCAGCATTATGACAGTATGCCGTATTATGTATGACTACAAAACAGACATTTCCAAACTGCTGATGAATGAAAACAGGCTGGATTTATTCGATTTGTATACCTCTCTTTATGTACGCATCGGCCATGACAAAGATGATTCCACCGCCATCGGCGCGGCTCTCAGCCGTATGATGATTCATCTGGAAAGCATCGGCTCCATTGACCGCTCTTTGTATGAAGCCAGAGCCAATGAATATAAGCAACTGCTGACGGACATGGAGGCAAACGGTTCCGGGTCTTCGGCAGAGAAACCCGAACCTGCCAAGAACGCCATCTCCGTTTCCGGCTCGTTAAATACCATCTTGAGCTACGCCAACTGCTCACCGGAAATTGCAACAGCATTCCGTAAGCAAATTGACGATTACAAGCGTCAGATTGATAAAAATGCTACCGATGATGCTAACCGGAAGCTGCGGCTCAGCCTGACTAAGACCTTTTATCAAGTATATAACGAAGCGTTTAAAGTCAGCCTCAATGACCCCAATCTTCCCACTGTGCTGAAGATATTCTTCTATTTCGGCTATGTGGACGAGGAACTTGCGGGAAAAGAAAATGCAGATTATCTGTATACCGTGGCAGAACATTTTCCCTCTTCACCGGAAAACCATGTTTATTCCGTTTATGAATGGCTGAAAGCTATATATGAAGGCAAGAAAGAACCGAGCCGTAACGAGTTTGATGCGGATTATATCGCATATCTCCATGAACTGAAGACCACCGGCAAGATAACGGCAGCTCAGGAAAAGGAAATGGCCACGGACAACTCCGAAAAGGTACTTTTCGAACTGAACAATATGTTCCCGCTGGTAAATAAAATCACCTTCGGCCGGCTTACCACCTTCTGCCCCGTTTTCTCCGAACATAATGTATTGAAGGATCTGGAGAAATCTCTTGTGACGGCAGAAAAAACAAAGGCGGCTTTTGACGAAATCCGTGCCTTGGATTTCGGTGCATACTACCGCGAAACCATTTATTCCAATCCCGAAAGCGGCATCGCAAAGGAAAACGTGAACGTGGAAATCCTGCCGGATGTCATCCTTATGCCCAACATCGGCATACGAGGAGTCATGTGGCAGGAAATCGAGGGAAAACGCCGCACTACTCCTGCCCGCATCATGACCTCTGTTTTCCAGATGGAAGACCTGATGTCTACTTTTGCCCGGCTGACCGGGGAATTCCGTTGGGAAATGTGCAAGCGTGTACAAGGCGCAAGATGGAACGACCTTTCGGAACCGTCCCTGACCAGCGAATATTTCGACTATATACAGTTCTACAAAAAGAACAATTTGCTCACGCCGGAGGCAAAAGATAAAATCAAATCCGCCATGCAGAAAGCGAAAAACAATTATAAGGAAATGTTTGTCCGTGATTATGTCACATGGATATTATTTGAAGGCACCGGCTCGCCCCGTATGAACAAAGTAGCCCGGAATATACTTTTTACATACTGCCCGTTTTCCAAGGCAGTGCGTGACAAGCTGAAAGCCAATCCCCTTTATAAGGAAATTCTGGATCGCTATGACATAAAAAATGCCCAGAAAATACACCATATGGATAATCTTTATCAGAAAATCAGAAAAGGCGGATATGAAATACCGGATGAAATCGCCGTACAGCGTCGTTTTCTGGAAAGTTGAAAACCGATTTTTTTATATTTTCCGGGCAGGGGAAACTTTCCCTGCCCGCCCCGCGGAGTACTGACAGCAAAACTGCTGATTTCCTCAGGCACTTCTGTACATCAAGAGAAAATGCCGGCACGAAATTCCGTGCCGGCATTTTCTCTTGATGATATTCCAAAGCGCATTCCTATTTTTCCTGTTTCATGCACTCTGTTTCCCGCTCTTCCTGATACTCCCTTTTAACGCATACTGCCATATCCTATCTTTTCTTTGCCTTCTTCGCTTCCAACGCCTTATCCGTAGGCCTTACCAATACTAAGCTGATAACCAGAGCCGCTATATAGAGGACTATGGTTGCATAAAGAACCGCCTGATATCCGGTGGGGTTCACGGCAATCATTTCTACCGTCCCGTCGGAAAGGGCATGTTCAATCTCAACCGGCGTTCCGAAGGTCTTCACAATCCAAGCTGCCATCTGGTTTCCGGTCAGCCCTGCAAATCCCCAAGCGGATAACGTCAGTCCATGTATCGCACTGATATTGCTCATGCCGTAATGGTCGGACAAAAGTGTGGGCACATTGGAGAACCCGCCGCCGTAACCTGCATTTACTACGAAAATGAGACACAATACCAAAGCGGTCAGCAGCATATTGCCGTTACCGTTCTTAATGCCGCCGGTCAGCATAACAATTCCCGTAAACACAATAGACAGAACAAAAATCAGCTTGTAGATAGTATTCCTGTCTTTCATTGTATCTGCCCATGCAGAGAATCCAAGGCGGCCGCCTGCATTGAAGACTGCCGATACCGTGGAAATAACGCCTACCGCACCTGCCAGCCCGATACACTTCACTATCATCTTCTCCTGGGAAATCAAAGCCAGCCCGCAGGTAATATTGATGTAGAACATCAGCCAGATACCCACATAGTTTGCAATCGGCTTGGATTTGATGACTGCCATCATGCTCTGCCCTTTTTCCTTTGCCTGCGGCTCATGCCAGCCGTCCGGCTTTTTCAGAAGCAAATGCCCTACAAACATCATGACAAAGTATACAACCGCCAGAATCAAGAACATCTTATAGATGCCGCCATCGCCTAAATTGTCAAGCATAGCCTGCATAATCGGGCTGGCAATTGCCTTTGCCGCACCGAAGCCTGCCACGGCCAGCCCGGTAGCCAGACCCTTCCTGTCCTCAAACCAAAGCATCAATGTCTTAACCGGAGACAGATAGCCGGTTCCAAGCCCTACGCCCATAATGAAACCATAACATACATAAATCCCGATCAAAGACAGCATGCTGCCCTGATGTCCGCCGCCGTAATAAATGAAAAACCCTGTTCCTGCCATTCCGGCCGCAAAACAAATGGCGGCAATCAAAGAAGACTTATGTATGTCCTTTTCCACCACATTCCCTAAGAAAGCGGCGGACATGCCCAAGAAAAAGATGGCAAAACTGAATGCCCATTCCGTGGCGCCTTTCGAAAAGCCAATATAATCGGCAATTTCCTGGCTGAAGATAGACCAACAGTAAACCGTGCCGATACTGCAGTGCAGCAGCAATGCAGGGATTGCAGCCCGGAACCACTTATTGGAACGCCAGCCTGTTGTGTTTGATTGATTTCCTTTTCCCATAGTTCACATTCCCTCAACTTCTTTCGTTTTCCCGGATGGACAGCACTCTGCCAAACCCAAGTATAGTTATTATAAACCATATTCCGCCCGGATTCAATATAGAATATGACCTTCTATTAATTTTCTATAAAGTATTTTACACTGTCCTGCAAAAATAGTATACTATAGCAAGCAACAGAAAAATTTACCGATTCCTATGCCAACGGCTATGCCCACGGCAAAACCCGTCGGCATTGCGGAGGATTATCCAATGAAATATTTTCTCTTATTTATAAAAAAGACCTTGCGTTTTGTGCTGAAACCCCTTTCCTTTGTGCCTGCCATATTCGTAATGTATATGATTTTCCGGCTTTCCGCACAGGACGGCACAACCAGCGGGCAGCTAAGCCTAAAAGTCAGCAGGAAAATCGTCACTACCGCCGACCGGATTCTGGAAAAAGATCTGTCGCAGGAACAGATACAGCATTACGCCAACCGCATCCATCACTATGTACGCAAGCTTGGGCATATCACGGAATATTTCGTGCTCGCGGTAACGGTGGCCTTCCCGCTGTATGTATACCGAGTCCGCGGCTTTGCCCTTATGATAGTGGCCGGCATATTCTGCGTCGCCTTTGCCGGTTTCGATGAATATCACCAATCCTTCGTAGCCGGCCGCGGCCCATCCAAACGTGACGTAGCCATTGACAGCATCGGCATCTTTACCGGCATCCTTCTTGTCCGGATAGTAGGCTGGATTGGACGAATGACCATCTTCCGCCCCCTTTCCAGCCGCCCGCGGCACTGATTCCGCGGGTTCCCTTCGGGCATTGCCACAGTGCCGGCGGCCGCTTACCTTAACAATATCCCCGAATAATCCCCATCCTTCACAAGCAGGCTGTCCACCCCGCACCGAGCGGCCACGGCAACATCGCTTTCCTCCTCATTCCCAATCATCAGACACTCTTCCTTTTCCAGTCCATGCTTTCCAATCAATGCTTCCATATATCTCTTTTCCGGCTTCTTCATTCCGAAATCCGAAGAAATAAAAATATCATCAAAATACTTTTCGATTCCCGTTTCCCTGATTTCCGGAACAGTAAAGACACGCTGTGCATTGGATAACAGATAAATACGCTTCCCGTCCGCTTTCAGTCCCTCCAAAAGCCGTTCCGCCCCTTCATAAAGCCTCATATACTCTCTCGAAAGCCTGCGAAACCGGTAAGCCAGCCCATCCACCGCCTCCCGCTCTGCCCGTACTCCCTTCCTCCCGAACAATTCCGAAAAGACCTCCCCGATTTCGATTTCCGGATACTCCAGCCCCGTTTCCCTCCGCATAACCTTCTCCGCCCTGCGGCATCCGTCCACATAAGCTGCCCGCAGCGCATCCGGCGCATAAACCGCCCCCGCCTCCCCATACATCTTTGCCATCTTCACCCACAGTTCATCCTTTTCCTCATCCGTACGGATATCCACCAAAGTTCCGTACAAATCAAAAATATAATTTTTATACATTTCCAACCCATCCTTTCGCATAAACCAATCTAAACCTCCCCGCCACCCTCCCCAAACATCACATCCAGAAAACACACCCCATAAATCTCATTTCCCCATTATAACTTATCAAAGCCCGGAAATCAATTTTCAATTCCCCCTATCACGGAAATCAATTTTGGATTTTCTGCCTGCACAGCTACCGGACCCGAAGCCAATGCCCTGCGGCAAAACAGCCGGCCTGCACATAGAACCATTGATTTTTCAGACACGCTTCCGCTTTCCGGCACCCTCCTTCTCCTACCTCACCCTGACGCAAACATCAAGCAACGATAAGCATCAGGCATCACCCCCATAAAGAAACAAAACCAATAAACTATCTACAAAACATTCACAAAACATACGTTTACCGCAGCCAAATCACCACTAAAACTATGCCGGTACACAGCGCCGTATATGATATAGTTGTGTTAAGGACCATCGGAAAACGCCGGTACTTAGTGAGGTTTAAATCTGCTGCAGGCAGATTTCGAACTTAGTACCGCTGCGTTTGACGCTGAGCGGGAGCGTGTCCTTAACACAACTATATCATATACGGCGCGTCCTCCATAGAATCAATATGCATCTACATCCTCCATGCAAAATCCAACCGCAACAGAGAAGCCATAGACTGAACTGCCACATTCCCCCCGCATTTTTTTCAAATTATGCTTGCCAACCCCTCCCGACTATGCTATAATAACTTTCGACGGTTCAGAAAACCAATAAAGGGGCATAGTTCAAAGGTAGAACAGTGGTCTCCAAAACCATCGATGTGGGTTCGATTCCTACTGCCCCTGCTAATAAATGCAAGGCACTGATAAAAATTTTTGTCAGTGTCTTTTATTTCATCCCTAAAGATAAAATTAAGAAACCTATAAGAACCTCATCCATTACCTGAAGGAGACACTGCCATGAACATTAACCGGAAAAAAATAATCCCCCTGCTGTCCGTCCCGTTTCTCACCCTTTGGGACCAGCTTACAAAGACTGCGGCACAGGCCAATCTGAAAGGCAAAGCCGATTATCCTCTGTTCCCCGGCATACTGGAATTTTCTTATCTGGAAAATACCGGTGCCGCTTTCAGTTCCTTCTTAGGCAAACAGGGGTTTCTTATCACCTTGACCTCTCTTGTCATGATATTCCTTCTGATAAAATATTTCCGGATACCGGAAGGCAAACGCTATCTTCCGATGCATGTCACCCTTCTGCTGATTGTCAGCGGCGGGATTGGCAACCTGATTGACCGGATGATAAACGGCTATGTCATTGACTTCATTTACTTTGTTCCCATCAATTTCCCGAAATTCAATGTGGCCGACTGCTATGTCACCATCGGCATGATATTGCTTTGCTATCTTTGCTTCTTTTATTATAAAGACGAGGAACTGAACTTCCTGTTCACTTTCAAAGCCGCAGACAGCCGTTAAAAACAGCCTGCCCACGGAAACCGAAACCCGGCAGCGCGCATCCTGTTTCCGGATATGCACTGCCGGGTATGTCATTACATTAATTCTTAAGCAATCAGCACATGCTCTCATTTCTTACACCGCAAACTGACTTTGATACAGCTGCGCATAAAATCCGCCTTCCGCCAACAGCGACTTATGATTTCCCTGTTCAATAATATTCCCGTCTTTCATGACCAGAATAATATCCGCCTCCTGAATGGTGGAAAGCCGGTGCGCTACGATAAAGCTGGTTCTGCCCTCCATCAGTTTCGCAAAAGCTTTCTGAATCCGTATCTCCGTTCTTGTATCTATGGACGAGGTCGCCTCATCCAAAATCAGCATATCCGGCTGGCAGAGCATAACCCGCGTGATGCACAAAAGCTGTTTCTGCCCTTGAGACAGATTCCCGCCGTCCTCTGTAATTACCGTATCATAGCCTTCCGGCAGACGCTTAATGAAACTATGCGCATGGGCTGCTTTTGCTGCGGCTATCACTTCCTCTTCCGTCGCCTCCGGCCTTCCCATCACAATATTATCCCGTATCGTGCCGCTTTTCAGCCAAGTCTCCTGCAGCACCATGCCGAAAGCGGTACGCAGGCTTTTCCTTGTCACCTGACGGATATCCTTTCCTTCTACCCGGACGCTGCCTTCCCGCACATCATAAAAGCGCATCAGCAGATTAATCAGCGTTGTCTTCCCACAGCCCGTGGGTCCCACAATTGCCACACGCTGTCCCGGCTTCACTTTCAGATTGAAATCCTCAATCAGTTTTTTCTCCGGGGTATAAGAGAAATACACATGCTCCAATTCCACCGTCCCTTCCACGTCCGCCAGGCTGACCGCATCCGCCGCCTCCGGCACCTGCGGTTCTTCTTCTATCAGTTCAAAAATCCGTGCGGCACAGGCCAAGGCATTCTGCAGTTCCGTCACCACGCCGGAAATTTCATTGAACGGCTTGGTATACTGATTGGCATACGTCAGCAGACAGGACAGCTGCCCTACGCTGATACCGCCCTTAATGGCCAGAAAGGCTCCCGTAATCCCTACTCCGGTATATACCAGGCTGTTGACAAACCGGGTCGCCGGGTTGGTAATGGAGGAAAAGAAAATGGCCTGCAAAGAACACTTCTGCAGCCTTCCGTTGATCTCGTCAAACCGTTCCATGGCATTGTCTTCATAGCCGAATGCCTGGACAACCCGCTGATTCCCCACCATCTCGTCTATCAGCGCCGTCTGTTCCCCTCTTGTCTCCGACTGCAGCTTAAACATATGATAAGTCTTTTTTGCTATAAAATTTGCCACCAAAAAAGAAACCGGAGTAATGCATACCACTACTGCGGTAATGCCGATATTAATGGTCAGCATGATAACCAAAGTCCCTACAATCGTCACCACTCCGGTAAAAAGCTGGGTAAAGCCCATCAGAAGCCCGTCCGCAAACTGATCCACGTCCGCAATCACACGGCTGACCACTTCTCCATAAGAGTGGGCGTCAATATATTTCAAGGGCAGTATCTCTATTTTCCGAAATGCCTCGTCCCTGATATCCCGCACAATTCCATAAGTCATCCGGTTATTGCATACATTCATCAGCCACTGCGCCACCGCAGTCAAAGCAATGGCAATCCCCACTTTTACCAAAATCTCCAAAATCCCTTCAAAATCCACCAGACCTTGGGCAATAATCAAATCTATGGCTTCCCCCGTAAGGATGGGAGTATATAAAGTAAGAGCCACCGTAAATGCCGCCATCAGAACCGATAAGCCAAGATAAAACCAATATTTCCGTATATACCGAAGCACCTTCAGAAGCGTCTCTTTCTGTCTTCCTTTTCCGTTCATGATGCCTGCCCCTCCTTTTTAAACTGGGAATCGTAAATTTCCTTATATACCTCACAGCTTTCCATCAGCTGGCTGTGAGTGCCCATTCCTGCAATTTCCCCGTCGTCCATGACAATAATGGAATCCGCATACTGAATGGAAGCCGCCCGCTGGGATACGATAAATACGGTGGGGGCTTCTTCCATTTCCCGGATTGCCTTGCGCAGTTTCGCATCGGTGGCAAAATCCAACGCGGAGGCGCTGTCGTCCAAAATCAGAATCTCCGGCCGGCGGATCAATGCCCTAGCAATGGTCAGCCTCTGCTTCTGCCCGCCGGACAGATTTTTCCCTGCCTGTGCCACTTTTGCATCCAGCCCGCCATCCTTTGTCTCCACAAACTCCTTGGACTGAGAGATTTCCAATGCCCGCCACATCTCTTCTTCCGTGGCATCTTCCTTGCCCCACAGCAGGTTTTCCCGTATTGTCCCTTTGAACAGAACGGCTTTCTGCATCACCACGCCGATCTTACCGCGCAGTTCTTCCAAAGTATAGTCCTTCACGTCCACGCCGTCCACCAGAACCCGCCCCTTCGTAGCGTCATAAAATCTGGGAATCATATTGACCACGGAAGATTTGCCGGAACCGGTTCCGCCGATAATGCCTACCGTCTGTCCCTTCCGTACCTGAAAATGAATATCCGTCAGGGATTCTGCCCCCGCATTTTTATAAGTCAGGCATACATGCTCAAAAGAAACGGTCGGCGATGCCGTCCCTCCGTTCCCCCGCCGGGAAGCTCCTGTCCCCATGTCCTCCCCGGACAAAGCCGCCCCGGCATCCTTCCCCGGTTGGGGGGATACCAAGCTGGATTTAGTCTCGAACACCGCTTCAATACGGTTGGCACAGGCCAAGGCTTTCGTTACGGTGATAATCAGATTGGCCAATTTAATCAGTTCCACCAGAATCTGCGACATATAATTTACCAATGCCACCACTTCACCCTGCGTGATATAACCGTTCTCTACCCGTACCGCCCCCGTCCAGATCAGCACAATCACCGCACCGTTTATAATGATGTAAGTCACCGGGTTCATCAGCGCGGAAATTTTCCCCACAAACATCTGCATTTTTGTCAGATTTTCATTTCCTTCCCGAAAACGCCCGATTTCCGCCTCTTCCTTATTAAATGCCCTCACTACTCTGGCTCCCGTCAGATTTTCCCTAGTAATGCCGAGAATCCGATCCAGACCGGCCTGTACTTTCTTATATAAAGGCATGGTAAACAGCATTATGCCGAACACTACAATGCAGAGCAAAGGTATCGTCACTACAAATACAAATGCTGCTTTCACGTCAATGGTAAAAGCCATAATCATTGCCCCGAACACAATGAAGGGGGAACGCAAAAACAGCCTCAGCACCAGATTCACCCCCGACTGCACTTGATTGACATCGCTTGTCATCCGGGTAATCAGCGTGGAAGTGCCTATCGTATCCATCTCGGAAAAAGACAGCTTCTGGATATGCCCGAACAGCGCATGCTTCAGCCCCGTGGAAAATCCCACTGCCGCCTTTGCCGCAAAGAACTGAGCCGTGATAGAGCAAATAAGCCCAATCAAGCCAAGGGCAATCATAACCAGCCCCATCTTTACAATGATTCCTCTGTCCCTCTGGGCTATGCCCGTATCAATAATCTGTGCCATGACAAGAGGCACCAACAGTTCAAAAGATGCCTCCAACATCTTAAAAAGCGGCGCCAGTATCGTTTCCTTTTTATAATCTTTCAAATATACCAGTAACTTTTTCATAAAAAACCGCTAACTCCTTCTCCTCTTATTTATTCCCGCAAGCATAATGCTCCGTAGGTCCGTCCCTGCCCTTATATTAAATCAATGGCATCCGCCACCGACTTCACCCCTATGATTTTCATTCCGTCCAAGCTGCCCATGCCCCTTTCCTTTTCCGCACAGACTGCCGGCAGGACACAAGTGGTAAAGCCCAGCTTCTTAGCCTCCGCCACCCGCTGCCCCGCCATGCTCACCGCGCGGACTTCGCCACTCAGCCCCACTTCGCCAAACACAAGCATCCGGTCATCCACGGCACGATTTTTAAAGCTGGAAACTATGGCCATCACTATCCCTAAGTCAATGGCCGGTTCCGTAATCTTAATGCCGCCGGCCAGATTTACATAAGCATCGCAGCCTGACAGCTGCAGTCCCACTCTTTTTTCCAATACCGCCATCAGCAGGTTCAGCCGGTTAAAATCCGTCCCGATAGCCTGCCGTCTGGGAATGCCGAAATTGCTGCCGCAGACCAGAGCCTGTATCTCGATTAAGATAGGCCTGGTTCCTTCCATGGAGCAGGCCACTACGGAACCGCTGGCATTTTCCGGCCTGCCGTCCAGCATAAATTCCGACGGATTCTTCACTTCCGTCAGCCCTTCCTCCTTCATCTCGAAGACACCGATTTCATTTGTGGAGCCGAAACGGTTTTTTACCCCCCGCAGAATCCGGTAGGAAGCATGCCTGTCCCCTTCGAAATAAAGCACCGTATCCACCATGTGCTCCAATACCCTGGGGCCGGCCACCGTTCCCTCTTTCGTCACATGCCCCACGATAAAAATCGGTACATTCAGTCCTTTGGCCAACTGCAGAAAAATATTGGTGGCTTCCCTGACCTGGGATACGCTTCCGGGCGCGGATGCCACCTCTTCGCTGTACATAGTCTGTATGGAATCTATCACCACTGCGTCCGGCTTTGCACGGCGTATCGTCTCTTCCACAAGATTCAGATTGGTTTCACACAGCAGCAGAAAATTATCGTTGATTTCCCCAATCCGGTTCGCCCTTATCTTAATCTGCTTTAAAGACTCCTCGCCTGAAATATACAGCACCTTCCTTGCCGCATCCGACAGTTTCCGGCAGACCTGCAAAAGCAGCGTGGATTTCCCGATACCCGGATCTCCTCCCACCAACGTCAGCGAGCCGGGTACGATGCCGCCGCCCAGTACCCGGTCCAGCTCCCTGATTCCGGTGCTGATTCTTTCCTCCTCACTGAGAGACACCTCCGACAGCCGGGAAGGCTCCGCCCTCCGCCCTGCCGCTGCGGAAACCGTTTTCACGGTACCTCCCATCCCTTTGGAGGTTATGTTCACCCTTTCCTCCGTCAATGTGTTCCATGCCTTACACCCCGGGCACTGCCCCATCCATTTGGCCGATTCATATCCGCATTCCTGACAGAAAAATACGGTGGTGCTTTTCCCTTTTGCCATCCCTCTTCCTCCGCAAAAACGGGACCCTCACCCTCCGATGACCGTCCCGTTATCTGTTTTGCCGCCTCTGCCTTACGGCTGCGGCATTCTCCGCGCTGCTATACGCAGATCACCCTATTTGGATGCCTGAAACGTACTCTGACAAATGTCCTTAATGGCTACTTTGAAACCTTTACTTCCACTTCTCCGGCTCCGGCCAGTTCCACGCTTAAGTTCAGCTTGCCGCCCAGATTTGTTTTCATCTTGCCGATGTTTTCTCCGTTTATGAATACTTCATATTCCGTTTCATCCTGAAGCCCTACCGTAATCTGTGCGTCCTCGCTGCCTTCCACCCGGAAACTGATGCCTTCCGGCACCTCCGTAAAATCATTCACGCTGGTTCCCGGTACCGACTCGTACACAAACATGCCGTTTCTTTCCAGCTTGGTCATCGTCTTATAAGTTTTTACCTTATAGAGATCCCCGCCGTACTCAAAATTTTCCAGCTTCGCCTTTTCCTTCAGTCTGTGATTTCCAAAGCTGATTGCGCCCCCGTCTTCCGCACGGAGTAATTCTTCCACCGCTGCCATTCCTTCATCCTCCTAAGTATCATCCTCACCTGCGTCTGAACGCATGTATCATATGATAAGTATAATATATTTTACCAACGAATTCCACTAAAATTTTTCTTTCTTAAAACTTTTCGGAAAATCCGGATTCAAATTCATTTCTGTGAAAACGGACGGTTCAGTTCCTCACATCCCTCCAACACAAACCTGCCGTCCTGTATCACCGCAATCCGGCTCCCGTCCTCCTTCACTGCCGCCAGTTTCCCCAGTTCATCATAAGGTATGGTAATATCCGTATGGCATCCGAAATAGGCTTTTTCCATGTCCTCATGCCGAAGGGCCGATATCTCATTTTCCCTTGCCACAATGGCTTTTCCGTCCGGATTGTAAGTCATCACGTCCTCCTCATGGGAATAACAGGTATCGCCCACTGCAAAATGCGGCCCCATCTTTTCCGCAATCAGTATGGGCAGCTTGTCGCCGATGCCATATTTCTTCGCTGCCATATAAGCCACTGTGTTAGTGCCTATGGCAAATTCCCCTAAAGGAAGGGATTCATGATGAAACATCACATTGTCCCTGATATATTTCCGGTTTTCCTCCTCTGTGTCAAAATTTGTGCAGCCATACTCTGTCATCATGCCGTCCCGGAAGACAATCTCCAAGTTCTGAAACTCCAACTCGCCTAAGAATACACGGCCCACATGCAGGATGCCTTCCGTCCCCGCCAGCTGCGGCGTGGTAAATACTTCCCCTACCGGTATATTCACATCCGCCACACAGTTTTCAAAATTCGTCTCCTTTTCCGGATTTTCCAGCTTATGAAGCTTTACTTTTAAATCCGTATGATTTTCCCCCATCCCTCGGATATGGACATAATCCGCCTGATCCAGCACATTGATAATCGTCTGCTGTATGCCCCGGTACAATTTATAATCCAAAGTATTTATTTTTACAATTTCGCGGAAAATCTCCTCATATTTCTCTCCGATAGCCGGCAGCGGAAAAGCTATAATCGTAAAGCTGCGCTCTTCCCCCTTCACATACTCATTCTGCATTGCCCCTGCGGCTGCCCGGTACTGCGCCGACAGCTTCTGCTGCTTTTCCGACAAAGCAAATGCCTCTTTCTTTACCGTTGGCGCAAACGGCTCTTCCCCGAATATCTCCACTACCGCCGGCCCGCCAAACAAGGCTGCTTCTGCTTTCCGCTTTTCGTAGGCCGCCCTCATTGCCTCCAGGCGGCGGTTTATATATTGCCTGTCCAAGTAAAGCGCTTCGTCATCTTTATGGTCATACTCATACTGCTTATTTGGAGAAGTTGCAAAGAAACCGATTTTATTCATGCCCTTGCCCTGAAAAATACTGGTTCCTGCGCGGTATACCGTAGGCCGCATGCCCATATCGGCAAAGTTCCCCACCGCCCGGCGTATCATCCGTTCAAAACCCAGGCTGTAACGGATGTTCACAACCTTTTTCTTGGAAATATCCTTATTGGCTGCCTCAAAGCCAAGACGATACCCCTCCGTATAAGTATCCGCCATTTTCTTTATTTCTTCTTCGGGCATACGGTTTAAATATCTTGCAGTCTCCAGTTCATTTTCCGTAATATACTCCCCGAAATAATAAAGATAGCGCAAGTCCTCCAAATTACCGTCCATAATAATCCGCAATGCGAAGTCTTTTTCCGGGCAGAATAATTCCTCCAGCCTTTTCTCCGTCTCTTCCTCCAGATAGTCATTGACAAACCAATAAATTGTTTCCCGGATTTGCTCCGCCTCCGGCTCCTGTCTTCCTTCCTCCCGGGCACAGACAAAAGAACTGTAAATTTCCAAGAACAGTTCCATCCGTATCACGATTTCATATAAGTCCTTTTCAAAAGCATAAACAGCCATGCTCCGTATTTCCGTATACAGAAAAGACAGAATCCTTCCTGGTTCCATGCCGCAGACCGCAGCCGCATATGCCGGATTGGCATAGCTTGTTTCATATTGCCCCGGCAGAATATCCTCATACAGCTCATGGTTCCATTGCTGCAGTTCCTCCAGCGATGCCCGATACAGCCTGCCGTCCGCAGCCCGCTCATAGGCTTTTGCCGCTTCCTCTATAAATGCCGCCGTCTTCTGGAAATAGGGGCAATATTTTTCTTCCGCACATTTCTCACTGATGATTTCTTTTACCCGCCCCCTGGCTAATCCGTAACGTTCCGTCAAAGTCTCCATTCTCATTCCTGCTTTCCGTCTTTTTTCTGTCTTTTCGTGACAGCAGGCCGCCGCGCCCCGTCACATTGCCCCTGCATACAATATCATGCTGACCATGGCAAGGGACAGGAAATTTAGTCCGATTCCTAAATGCGGAAACAAGTAATAAATATCCTTTTCCATACGCGAAACCGCGCCCAGCGCCAAACCGGTCAAGGCATAAAGCGTCACAAGAAAAAGCGCAGCCCCATACTGTGGTTCTGCGCTGCCGCCGTTCCGATAAGCAAGATACACCGCAGCCCCTACGGACAGCAGGGAAATCACTCCCAAGATTACCGACATAATCCCCTTTTCCGGATGCTTCCGCGCGGTAAACATATAGCTGCCCTTTTTGCTTTTCTGTTTTTTATCCTCATACATGGCATACCTCCGCTTTCTGTCAATGCCGGCTTCCGAACCTCATAGCCGCCGGCATTTTCAAACAGCTTAAAATAATATTTTGGATTTTGCCGCAAGCAGCTTCGCCCCGCTTATGACAAGAAGCACACCGCTGGCAACGCCTACCACGAGAACTACCACTCCCACTGCAATGCCCAAGGCACCCGAACCGCTCATTGTTTTATAAATTTTCTCTTCCATTCCTCTGCCCTTTCCTATTTCGCGCCGTATTGCTCATAATATGCATCAATTGCCGACTTGCTTTCATCGTTAATATAGATTGTGCCGTTATATGGCCGATTATACAAATATTCCACAACCTCCGCCATTGTGACAATGGCATTGGCGCCAAAGCCATATTTCTCCTTTATCTCATCAAGCGCGCTTTTTTCCCCCGTCCCTTTTTCCATACGGTTCAGAGATACCATCAGTCCTACGATTTCCACATCAGCCTGTGCCTTCAGTATAGGGAACGTTTCCTCAATGGATTTCCCGGACGTAGTGACATCTTCTATAATCACCACCCTGTCGCCGTCCTTTAATTTGCTCCCCAGCAGAATCCCCGTATCGCCATGATCCTTCTCTTCTTTCCGGTTGGAACAGTATTTCACATCCTTGCCATACAATTCACTGATTGCCATAGTGGTTGCCACGCTTAAAGGAATCCCTTTATAAGCGGGACCGAACAATATGTCAAAATCCAGTCCGTAACAGTCATGGATTGCCTTTGCATAATACTCCCCCAGCCTACGCAGCTGCGTGCCGGTCACATATCCTCCCGCATTCATAAAAAACGGAGATTTTCGTCCGCTCTTCAAAGTAAATTCCCCGAATTTCAGTACCTGGCTGTCAACCATAAACTCAATAAACTCTTTCTTGTAATCTTCCATTTCCTGAAAACCTCCGTATTTGCTGGCTTTTCGTTTCCCTTTTCTTTAAAACTCTCTTCCGCCCTTTTTGCGCCGCGTCCCTAAGATTGCTTTTAACCTGCCTTTCTCGCGGCCTCTGCCCATCTATCCTCCGCGGCATAACCCGGTACTTATCTCTGCGTAGTGCCGAACTGCATAGTGCCGAACTGCATAATGCAGAACTGCATAATGCAGAGGAAAGAATTGTTAAATATTTTTCCTATTCTACCATATTTATACTTTATTTACAATCCATTTCATTTTCCTCTCACGGAAAATCATTATCTGAGGCATCAGGTCTTTGTTTTCCAAAGTCATTACTAAAACTA
>CAJTVK010000100.1 GCA_910579645.1 uncultured Lachnospiraceae bacterium
TCAGTTTAATCCGGAACCTGTCAGATTCGGTCATCATGCCTATAGCGGGCATGATCATCACTTTTGTGCTGTGCTATGAGCTGATTGCCATGCTGACGGAGAAAAACAACATGTATGAGATAGATACATGGATGTTCTTCAAATACTTCTTCAAGATGTGGGTGGCGGTCTACCTTGTGGGGCATACCTTCGAGATTACCATGGCGGTGTTTGACGTGGGGCAGCATGTGGTCAGCGCCGCCGGAGGGGCAATCAGCGGGCAGACTTCCATCAGCGTGGATTCCCTGATAAACCAGATGGACGCCGCCATGGCGTCCATGGGGATCGGGGAGCTGGCAGTGCTTGCCCTTGAGACTATGCTGGTGAGCCTTAGCATGAAGATCATGTCAGTGATTATTACGGTCATCCTGTTTGTCAGGATGATTGAGATTTATCTCTATACATCAGTCGCACCGATTCCCTTTGCAACCCTGTCCAACAGGGAATGGGGGCAGGTGGGGAACAATTATTTCCGGGGGCTTTTTGCCCTCGGGTTCCAGGGATTTTTTATGATGATATGCGTAGGCATCTATGGCGTGCTGGTGTCTTCCATACAGGTTTCGTCTGATATGCACTCCGCCCTGTTCGGGGTGGCGGCATATACGGTGGTGCTGTGCTTCGGGCTGACAAAGACGGGAGGGCTGTCAAAAGCCATTTTCGGGGCGCATTAAGGGGAAATAAAAAGAAAGGATAAGCGGCGGAAAGGGGCATTCCCCTGCCGGAGGGATTTCTGCCGCGGGTATGGGAATGGCATATGTGAGTGTGCCGAAGGACCTGACAAAAGTGAAAAGCAAGGTCATGTTCAACCTGACGAAAAGACAGGTGGTATGCCTTGGGATTGCGGCGGCTCTGGGGCTGCCTTTTTATTTTCTCACCAAAGGCCATATCGGGACAAGCAATGCGGCGACAGGCATGGTGCTTATCATGCTTCCCGCATTTTTCTTTGCCATGTATGAGAAGGACGGGCTTCCTTTTGAGAAGATTCTGATGAACATGGCAAGGGTAAAGCTGCTGCGCTCGGCCATACGCAGGTATGAGGTGGAAAATCTGTATGAAGTGGAAGGGGAGGCGTTTATCCCAAAGAAGAAGGAAGGAGGCAGGAAACGTGGGAAGAAAAAGCAGAGATAAGGAGAAATCCTGCACGGATACCAGGAGCATCAGCAACGGTGTGGGAGAAACAACAGGCATTAGCATCAACCGCGGCATTGGAATCCGTGAAGGCACCAGTACGGTTAGGGGCAGCGGAAAAAGCAACGGTAAAAGCAGCAGGAGTGGGCGCGGGCAGGAGGCGGAAAGGAAAAAGAGGAAGGAGAAGCGCATTTCCGCCCAGCAGTCCATCCCTTACCGGGAAATGGCAAGGGACGGGATATGCCGGGTGCAGGATAAATATTATTCCAAGACAATCCGGTTTTACGACATCAATTACCAGCTGGCGCAGAACGAGGACAAGAATGCGATTTTTGAGAACTGGTGCGACTTTCTCAATTACTTTGACAGCACCATCCACTTCCAGCTTTCCTTCATCAACCGCAGGAGCAGTATGGAGGAGTATGAATCCGTGATCAGGATCATGCCCCAGGGGGACGCTTTTGACGATGTGCGTATGGAGTATGCACAGATGTTAAAGAACCAGCTTGCCAAAGGGAACAACGGGCTGGTGCGGACGAAATATATCACCTTCGGCATCGGGGCAGAGAATATCCGGGAGGCAAAGCCGAGGCTGGAGAGGATTGAGGCGGATATCCTGAACAACTTTAAAGTTCTCGGCGTACAGGCATACCCTTTGAGCGGGGAGGAACGGCTGCAGATTTTATATGAGACCTTCAACCAGGAGGAAAATGAGCCTTTCCGTTTTTCCTACAATCAGGTGCTGCGTTCCGGCATGGGGACAAAGGATTTTGTGGCACCGCCCAGCTTTGTGTTCAGGAGCGGGAAGGATTTCCAGATGGGCAGCACCCTTGGGGCGGTGTCTTATTTACAGATACTTGCGCCGGAGCTGACGGACCGTATGCTGGCGGAGTTCCTTGACATGGACAGGAACCTTGTGGTGAACCTGCATATCCAGTCCTTAGACCAGCTGAAAGCCATTAAAACGGTAAAGGGGAAGGTGACGGACATTGACCGGATGAAGCTGGAAGAGCAGAAAAAGGCGGTACGCAGCGGATATGACATGGATATCATCCCTTCCGACCTGAACACATACGGAGGGGAGGCAAAGCGGCTTCTGGAAGACCTGCAGCAGAGGAATGAACGGCTTTTCCTTGTGACGGCACTTTTTATGAATACTGCAAAGACGAAGCAGGAGCTGGACAACGGGATTTTCCAGACTGCCGGGATTGCGCAGAAATATAACTGCTCCCTGCGGCGGCTGGACTATATGCAGGAGCAGGGGCTGATGAGCAGCGTACCTTTAGGCTTAAATCTAATTCCCATTCAACGGGCGCTTACCACCACTTCAACTGCCATTTTTGTACCGTTCACCACGCAGGAGCTTTTCATGCCGGGGGAATCACTGTATTACGGGCTGAATGCCCTCTCCAACAACATGATCATGGTAGATCGGAAAAAGCTGAAAAACCCTAACGGGCTGATTCTGGGAACGCCCGGTTCTGGGAAATCTTTTTCCGCAAAAAGGGAGATCACCAACGCCTTTTTCGCCACACAGGATGACATCATCATCGGGGATCCGGAAGGGGAGTATTATCCACTTGTAAATGCCCTTGGCGGGCAGGTAATCCATATATCCGCCACCAGCCATGACTATATCAATCCTATGGATATCAACATGGACTATTCGGAGGACGATAATCCGCTGGGGGTAAAGAGTGATTTTATTTTATCTTTATGCGAGCTGATTATGGGGAGCAGAAACGGGATTGAGGCGGAGGAAAAATCGGTCATTGACAGGTGCCTTCCTATTGTGTACCGGAAATATTTTGAGAATCCTGTGCCGGAAAATATGCCGGTGCTTGGGGATTTATACCGGTGCCTGCGGGAGCAGAAGGAAGTGCAGGCACAGCGGATTGCCACCGCGCTGGAAATCTATGTGGACGGTTCCCTGAAGGTGTTCAACCACCAGACGAATGTGCAGCTGGACAACCGGATTGTCTGTTTCGACATCAAAGACCTTGGGAAGCAGCTAAAGAAGCTGGGGATGCTCATTGTGCAGGACCAGGTCTGGAACCGAGTGACGGTAAACAGATATTCAAACAAATCAACACGGTATTACATAGACGAATTTCACCTTCTTTTGAAAGAAGAACAGACAGCGGCCTATTCCGTGGAGATATGGAAGCGTTTCAGGAAATGGGGCGGCATTCCGACTGGAATAACTCAAAATATCAAAGATCTGCTTGCCAGCAGGGAGATAGAGAATATCTTTGAAAATTCGGACTTCATCTACATGTTGAACCAGGCGGCGGGGGACCGGCAGATACTGGCGAAGCAGCTGAACATTTCCCCGCACCAGCTTTCCTATGTGACCAACAGCGGGGAGGGGGAAGGGCTGATCTTTTATGGCAGCACGATTATCCCCTTCAAGGATAAATTTGACCGTTCATTGCGCCTGTATAAGCTGATGACAACGAAGCCCTCGGAAATGGAGAGAGGGAAAAAGGAATGAGCAGACAGGGCAGGGAAATGAACGGTTACTGTGCAGAAAAAGCAGTGGTGCCCATAGAGGAAGCGCTTATGGCGTTTGCTCTGGTTGATATATCCAGGGTAGAAAAATTTTCTCTGGAAAAAGAAAAAGGAATACCATTTATTTCTTTTGTTATAAAGGAAAAGGAGGGTGCAGTTTTTATAGAACCGCATCCTCTTTTTATAGCCGATGGTCTTTTAAAGGAACGGAAGACGGAGGGCAGGGAGATTCTGTATAGGGCAGATTATATGCAGGGCAGCAGGGAAAAGTTTGCAACAGGTGTCCTTTTTGCCGGAGGAAAACAGGAAACTTTCCTTGGATTGCTTAAAAGTAACATTAGCTCCGGCAATGCAAAGGCGGATATTATGGGAATTTACAGCTATCTGGAAACCCATCTTACCCTGTGTGGTCTGGAGCGGCTAGCTGAGGAAGAGATTGCATTTATGGGAAAGGAAGAGGCCGGGAGTGCCAATTACAGGAAAGCGAACTGTGCCTATTATAAGGAAATTCTTTCTTATGTGGAGACCAGCCGGAGATATTTAAATATGGTGGCTTCAGGGACTCTCCTGCCGCCTTTCCCGGAACGGAGCGTATTTATGACCGAGTGGTATCGGGAGCATGGCGGCAGCCAGTAAAAAATGGAATAGCAGGGTAGAAAGGGAGGCAGCTAAAAGTATGCGTGGACAACATTACAGGGCAAGGGATAAAACGGTACGGAAAATGGGCAGGGATGGGCTTACGGAAGAGAATCTAAGAAGCGGTGAAACTGTCAGAATAAGCAGAAGGGAAGTCGATGATCTGGCGCTTCCGGGGACAGCAGATGATTCCATGAATTTTCAGGAAAGGCGCGGCCGCAGGGCGAAGGACAGGAAAGCAGGAGACAGACGGAGGAACGGATTTTCGCCGGATTTCAAAAGGCCGGACTGCAGGGAAGATGACAGTACGCAGGCAGGCCTTTACCGGACAGACGGGGAGAAGGCAGATTCTTTTACGGAAGATACTATACCATCGGACGTTTACAGGGAAAATGTGCAGGAAACCTGTCCGAATACGGAAATAATACCGGAAACAGACAGCGGGATAAAGGAAGCAGGCACAGGGCTTAGGGAAACAGGAAGCAGGCAGATTCCGTCAGCTTCCCCAAAGAGAAATTCCAGGAGAAAGAAAAACTATATCCCGGAGCCGCTGGCGGCGTGTTACCGCAGGAACGGGAAAAATGCGGTGCAGGGAAAGGAGTCCCACAGCGGGACGGGGTTCCCGGATAGGACGTGGGAAAATGCTTCCGGTACGGAGACAGATACTGCGGCGGAGAGCACACCGGCTTCCGGGAATGCAGATATGGGAACATCGGAAGATATGCAGGCGAATCCTTCCCATAAGGAAAATATCAGGGAAAAGCCCGTAATGAGCAGGAAAATTTCCGGCACAGATACCGCGCCGGGCAGGGACGTTTCCCATGGCCGGAAGAAACAACAGGTATATGCCTACGCCCGGAAGGAAAAAGAGAAGAAAAAAGTGCAGGAGGGGAAGGAAAGTGCAACCCGCAGGGAAGAGGCGAGACATACAGGGAACCGGACTTCGGCAGGGGAGGCATTGCAGATTTCCCCAAAAGACGCAGAAAAGAAGGGCGGGAGCGGGCGTCTGCATCAGGAACAGAAAGAGAAAGCTTCCCGCCTTTCTTTCGGGGAAGAGGGCGGCATGGCGCGCGGCGCAGGGATGCGGCTGGCAGGGAGGGCGGCATGGAAAGCTGCCGGGCTTGCCGCCACTGCCCTTTCAGATGACGGGGCGGACAGGAAGCAGGAAGACATGGGGGAGAAAGCGCTGCATGGCGCAAAGCAGACGGGGGAGCGGGCGGCCCGCCTGGCTGTGCGCGGCTCCAGCCGCAGGATGCAGAAATGGAACCGCAGGGCCGGGGAGGAAATGCCGGGAGCGGGTAAGGAAAAACTGAGAAAATTTTACCAGAAACAGCGGATCAAAAAGGCCTATGCGAAAGCAAAGCGGGGAGAAAAAACAGCGGAAGGGGCGGCAAAAGTGGCAGGAACTTTTTTAGGGAGAGCCAAAAGCATAGCGGCGGAGGTTTTCCGGAAGAAAAAGGGCCTGCTCATAGGGGCAGTTTTCCTCCTGCTGGTATTTTTATTTTTCTCCGCAGGGCTTTCCAGCTGCAGCGCCATGGTGCAGGGGGCGTCTTCCACTTTTATCGGCACTACATACCCCAGCGAGGATGAGGATATTTATGCGGCGGAGGAAGCCTACAAGGAACTGGAAAAGGCGTTGGATGAACAGATAAATGCCATGGAAGCCACCCATCCGGGCTATGACGAATACCGTTACCAGGTGGACGAGATCGCCCACAGCCCTTACCAGCTGATTTCTTTCCTCACTGTAATATATGAGGAATTTACCTATGGCCAGGTCAGGGATATCCTGCCGGAACTGTTTGCGGAGCAGTACCGCCTTACGGTGGAGGAAATGACAGAAACGCGCACAAGGACGGAGACACGGACAGTAACAGACCCGCTGACAGGGGAAGAGACAGAAACAGAGGTGGAGTATGAATGGCATGTGCTGTGTATCTGTTTAACCAACAAAGGGTTCGACACGGTGGTAAGGGGACGCATGACGCAGGAGCAGACGGAGCTTTATGCCGCCTACAACCTGGCCTATGGTAACAGGAGCTACTTGTTTGACATAACGGGGATACCCTCTGACAACGCTAGCGGCGCTGGTTACGAAATTCCGGAGGAAGCCTTATCGGATGAACAGTTTGCCCGCATGATACGGGAAGCGGAAAAATACCTCGGCAGGGCTTATGTGTGGGGCGGCGCTTCGCCGGAGACGGGCTTTGACTGCTCCGGCTTTGTGAGCTGGGTCATCAACAACAGCGGGAATGGCTGGAATGTTGGCAGGCAGACGGCGGAAGGGCTCCGGGGAAGCTGTGCGGCAGTGCCTGCTTCGGAGGCAAGGCCGGGGGATCTGGTATTTTTTCAGGGAACTTACAACACTTCCGGGGCAAGCCATGTGGGTATCTACGTTGGGAATGGCATGATGATCCATGCGGGCAACCCGGTGAAATATTCCAACATCAGAACTCCGTACTGGGAGGGACATCTGCTCTCCTACGGGCGGATACGCTGAAAAGCGGTTACTGGAGTGACAATTATAACTGATAAAGTGACAAAAAAGATTGATAAAATGCAGACGGGATAGATAAAAGCCGTGGGATTTTCAGGGAGAATGAAGATTCATGCGGCTTTTATATTTTGAAAGAGAGGAGGAATGTATGGCGCAGCTACAGTACCAGTTTCATAAAAATGACGAATACTTCACGCCGCCTTATGCGGTCTACCCGATCATGGAACGCCTGAAAGCAGGGGCGGCGGTATGGTGCCCTTTTGATACAGAGGAGAGTGCGTTTGTCAGAGTGCTTTCCGGCAATGGATTCCATGTAATTTACGGGCATATCCGGACGGGGCAGGATTTTTTCCATACGGAAGTGCCGGAATGCGACTATATCGTCAGCAACCCGCCTTACAGTTTAAAGGGTAAAATCCTGAAGCGGCTGTATGAGATCGGGAAGCCTTTCGCCATGCTGGTCAATTTTCAGGGGATATTCGACAGCAAAGAGCGGTTCCGTATGTTTCGGGAAAACAGGGTGGAAATGCTTTGGTTAAGCCCAAGGGTCTATTACATGACCGGTAACGGACAGTCCCCTAAAAGGGCCCCTTTCCAGAGCGGTTACCTGTGCAGCGGGATATGTGAGCGGCAGCTTGAGTTTGCGTACCTTGATGTTGGCCCGCTGCGTGGCAGTCAGGTATGAGTGCAGCTTTGTGGATATGGAAGCCAGGCAGGTTTCTTTCTGAAGCATACGGCCGCACAGGCAAAATAATTCTGACAGATGGGAGGCGTACATGAACGCAAAATTAAACAGGGTTTTGGATGAGATCAAACGGACGGAGGATAAGATTGCCGCATGGCAGGAACATTTGGAGGAACTGAATATCAGGAAAAACCAGCTGGAAGATGCGGAGATTATAAAGAGCATCCGCTCCATGAATCTGAGCAGCCGGGAGATGCTTGCCTTTCTGGAAAATATCCGCAGCGGGGCGGTTGATATCCGGCAGGGGCAGCCCGGGGAGGCGGTGCGGCAGGAAGGAAGTATGCCCAAAGAGACAGAAAATATTGGGGAGCCGGAAAAAGCACCGGCAGAAAGAGAGGACAGGGAAGATGAAGAAAACGATTAGGAACTTAACGGCAGTGCTTGTGATGATGGCGGCAGTCCTTTTATCAGGGAGCATGACGGCATATGCCTATGTGGACGAGACAGCGGAGGAGGCAACGGAGACGGTCATTGCGGAGGAAACGCCGGAGGAGACAGAGATTACGCCTTTTTCTGTGGCGGGGAACGGGCAGCTTTTGGATGACATTAGTGACGATGAGACGAAGCAGTTCCTTACCGTCCAGACAAAGAACGGGAATACCTTTTTCATGGTCATAGACCGTTCCAGAAATTCGGAGAATGTGTATATGCTCTCCCTGATTGATGAAAATGACCTTGCGGAATTTATCGGGGAAGGGGAGACGGAACCGGCAGAAGAAAAGCCTGCGGTAATCGTGGAAGAGCTCCGGACGGAGCCTGTACAGGAACAGCCCCAGCCGGAGCCGGAAAAAGGCGGCATGGGAATTGGGGCGCTGCTCACCATGATCCTTCTGGGAGCTGGCAGTATCGGCGGCTATTATTACTTTAAGGTATGGAAGCCGAAGCGTGAGGAAGAGGAAGCGGAGAGCGAAGACCTTGAATTTTATGACGGGGGCGCTTATGTCAATGAGGACCAGGAAAACGGGCAGGAAGAGGGAGAAAACGAAGAGGCAGAGGAATGAAACGGGGAATATGACGTTGCTGATTATAGTTCAGGAATAGCTGCATGCAGCGCATTCCGTAAGAACATATCCTGACAGACAGTATGGTCAGGCATTGCCCTCCGGCAGAAAATACGCTATAATTTCCACATAATAAAGAAGTAGGATACATGCTGCCGCATGTCAGGGAGGATATGCGGCGGCATTTTGCAGGGGGCGTGGAAAAATGGGAAAGATCAACCGTGAGGATATGCTGGAACTGACAAGGCGCATGACTTTAAAGAGGAACTGCTTCGACAGGATTGCCGGGGCATATCTGGACGAAGAGGGATTTGTGGACGGGACTTTTAACAAACATTTCCAGAAATTATCGCAGAAGGACCAGCAGGCAAACCTTGATATCGTAAAAGCCATCCCTTTTTCCGATACCAATGTACAGCTTAAGGAGTATGTTTTTGGTGAGGCGGACCGGAAGCCGGGGAGCATCTGGCAGCTGCTCATGGCATTAAATGAGTGCGGGCTGAAAAATGACGCAATGCTGGATACATTTTATGAGGAATTTGGGCAGAGATATCGGACAAATAAAAGCTATGCCATTTACTTTTTTCATGGTAGCTATGACGTTCCGCTGAAAGCCAATGATAAGGAAAGCCTGTGGGAGTCGGAAGAGGTCTATCGGTTTTTAGTCTGTACGGTCTGTCCGGTAAGCGGCGATTACGAGCCGGGAAAGCCGGAGTGCGGGTTCCTTTTTCCGGCGTTTAAGGACAGGAGCAGCGATGCGGAGAGGGTCAATGTTTTCCAGACGGACGGAAAGGCACAAGAAATGGTAGATTTCTTGTTTTCATAGCTTTATAAAGTAAAGATGTGTTTATAGAGACAGCAAATGACAGGGGGAAGAAAATGGGAAAAGAAATAATTATTGCGGTCAATGAAGATGATTCTCAAATATTCAAAGATTTTTCCGGGGAATATCCAGATAAAATGGTTTATGTCGAACGCAAGGCATTTATTGGCATAACAGAGGTGGCGGAATTTATGGTGGAAATAACACCGGAATTAATAGCTGCCCTATCTGCATATTTTGTTGCAAAAATGCAGTTTTCCAAAAAGGAAATAAGGCTTAAGAAGGGGGATATTGAAGTTGAAATAAAGAACACGGATGTTACCCCGGAAATTGTTTTGCAGATGCTGGAAAAGTTAGAGCAGAAAACAAAGAAAAAATGACATGGATGATAACAGATATATAGAGTATTTACTGGAAAAAAGGATTATGAAAAGGTCAAAGAACCCGAAATCTATTCACAAAGCATACTCTGCAAAATATATAAACTGGATAACAGAATACCTTAATGAAAACCAGATATATGAAGTCCCTATGTTTATAATCTGTAATACATTGTATAAACTGCCGGATACATTCAGAATTAGGAATAACAGTTTTTTTGTGGGTGATTTTTATCTGTTCAACTACTTTTATGACTGGAATTATATCCTTAGTGATGAACGAAATCATGAGTTTCTGGTCAACCTTTGTATCAAGCAGTATATTGAATCCTGTTACTTAAATGAGGAAATTGATGTGGCGTATTGGCTGTGCCTTACTTCTGACGGACTGGAAGACTACAAAAAAGAGGGCATGTATTATGATGACAGGGTTATGGAATTTCTGGCAGTCAGAACCGATATACAAGAGGAATTTGCAATGATACATGAAGCGGGGCATTATCTGCTTCGTCATATTGATAAGGAGGCCGCACTTGAACCGATAAGGGAAATGCATGATAAGATACAGACTCCTCTTTCGGATCAATTTGGATATGGAGATAGCAGGGAAGATTTGACATGTTTATATGAAGAGTGCTATTGCGACACGCAGGCAGTCCTGTATATTATGAGCCACCGCGACTTTAAGGGGAATATAGGAACAGAAGAATGCTTCATGCTTCTGTTTAAGACACTGCTTTATGTCTATGCAATGAGATATATAGATATTGTCTGCCAGAGAAGCATCAAGATAACAGGCGATTATTTTGACTATCAGTTGTGGGAGCTAGTTTACAGGATGGGAAACATTTATAACACGCTATATGCAGGATTAGCGGAAGAAGGTGCTGAAGGCGCAGTAGATACCCTTAATATTACATATGAGAAATTTTTAGATGTATTGCAGGAGAAAATGAAGGAAGTCAGGCAGATTGTAATTTACATCAAAGAATCAATACTTGAAAATAAGGATGCATTTTATGAGGAAATCAAGGTAGAAAGTGAGGATAAAGAGCAACTTATTAGAGAGTACTTAAATGTGTTGGATTAATGCCATATTTATGATACTGTAAAAACAACTTTAGATTTTATTAACCAGGGCAATCAAAACGGTTGCTCTTTTTTTGCGCGAAAAAAGGAGGAAACATATGTTTTTAGTCATTGGAGAGAAGCCCAGCGTCTCGCAGGCGCTGGCGAAGATATTGAAAGCGGAAAAGAAGGAGGACGGGTACCTTGCAGGGAAAGACTGCCTTGTAAGCTGGTGCTTCGGGCACCTTGCGGAATACGCTTCCCCGGAAAGTTATGATGAACGGTATGCAAAGTGGGATTTTACAGATTTACCCATTATCCCGGAGAAATGGAAGCTTGCTGTAGCGAAGGATAAAAAGGCACAGCTTGCAGTCTTGAAAAAGCTGCTTAACAGGAAGGATTTGGAGTATGTGGTCAATGCCTGTGACGCAGGCCGGGAAGGGGAACTGATTTTTAAGCACGTCTATGACCTTTCAGGCAGCATTCTTCCGGTGAAACGCCTGTGGATCAGTTCCATGGAGGATTCCGCAATCAGGGAGGGCTTTGCTAACTTAAAAGACGGGACGGAGTACCGGAACATCTGTGAGGCTTCCGTGTGCCGGGCGAAAGCGGACTGGCTGGTAGGAATGAATGCCACCCGGGCCTATACCACGAAATACTTTAAGAAGCTGGCGGTGGGCAGGGTGCAGACGCCTACCCTTGCCATGCTTGTGGAGCGTGAGGAAAAGATTAAGGATTTTAAGAAAGAGAAGTATTTTACAGTCCATATTTCCTGCGGTGGAATGGAGGCAGCGGCAGGGCGCGTGGATAACAGGAAAGACGCGGAAAAGATGCTTAAGGAGTGCCGGGGCGGGCAGGCGCAGGCAGTCACCGTGGTAAAAGAGGAAAAAGCGGTTCCGCCGCCAAAGCTCTATGACCTTACCACCTTACAGCGTGACGCGAACCGCATTTTCGGCTTCACCGCAAAGGAAACGCTGGAATACCTCCAGAGCCTTTATGAGAAAAAATTGGCGACCTACCCAAGGACGGACAGTCAGTTCTTATCAGACGATATGGGGCAGACAGCGGGGAAGGTGATAGAGGCAGTCCTTCATTCCGGTTTATTTGGAGAAAAAACTTTATCCGGATTGGATATGCCTGCCCCGGATACCGGCAGGGTGCTGGACAGCAGGAAAGTTACCGACCACCATGCGGTCATCCCCACTGTGGGGATCGGGGAAGCTGACCTTTCCTCTCTGCCGGAAGCGGAACGGAAAGTGCTGGCGCTTATTGCATGCCGCCTCCTGTGCGCGACAGGGGAAAAGCATTCTTACGAAAGCGTAAAAGCGGAAATTTCCTGCGGCGGCCATATTTTTACTGCTTCCGGAAAGACCGTCACGCACAATGGCTGGAAGGATTTTGAAGATATGCTGAAAAGCTCTTTCAAAATCATGGAAGATGTGGCGGAAAAGGAAGCCGCAGGGAATAATGGGTTGCCAGAACCTGCCGGGAGCCGGAGTGGCGGTAAGTTGCCGGAACTGGCAGAGGGGCGGATATTTGTAGATGTTCAGGCAGAAATCAGCGAACATTTCACCTCCGCCCCGAAGCACTTTACGGAAGACCAGCTCCTGCTTTCCATGGAGACAGCGGGCAGGAGGGATTTTGAGCAGGATACGGAGAAAAAAGGCCTTGGAACACCGGCGACACGGGCGGGGATCATTGAAAAGCTGGTATCTTCCGGCTATGCGGCAAGGAAAGGGCGGCAGATTATCCCCACGCCGGAGGGAATGGAGTTAATTGCAGTCATGCCGGAATATCTGAAATCAGCACTTATGACCGCAGAATGGGAGAATGACCTGCTGCGCATGGAGAAAGGGGAACTGGACAGTAAAGATTTTATGCAGGGCATTACGGAACTGGTAGGGAAAATACTGGAAGGGTGCAGGAATATCCCGGAAAGTGAACTGCATCGCTTCCACCGGAAGGAGAGCATAGGAAACTGCCCCTTATGCGGGGCGGATGTCTATGAGGGAAAGAAGAACTTTTACTGTAATAACCGCGAGTGCTCGTTCACCCTCTGGAAAGAGAACCGCTACCTTTTCGGCATGAAAAAGAAGGTTGACAAAAAGATGGCAGGAGAGCTTTTAAAGACCGGGCGCAGCCATGCAAAAGATTTGTATTCCGCAAAAAAAGACCAGACTTTTGAGGCGGATATCGTGATGAAGGCGGAGGACGGGCGGGTTAATTTCAGCCTTGATTTCCCGAAACGGGAAGAGGAAAGGGAAAAAGGGAAAATAAAGACAAAATCTTAATATTTCGGAGAGGGGGATTTTATGGCAAGCAGACTACAGGAGATACAGTACCTTGCGGGTTTTGAAGCAAAAAAGATCAGCAGCTCCCCGCGGGACTGGATGGGATACCTTGGCACGGCGGCAAAGCTGTACCGCTACCCGTTTTCGGACACCATGCTGATCCATGCCCAGCGCCCGGACGCCACTGCCTGTGTGTCGCTGGAAGACTGGAATGGGAAAGTGGGGCGGTGGGTAAGGCGTGGCGCAAAGGGGATCGCGCTTCTGGACGACAGCGGGGCGAAGATGAAGCTGAAATACGTGTTTGACGTTTCCGATACCCGGCTGGTGCAGGGAGGCTGGACGCCCGTCCTTTGGAAAATGGAGAGGCGGCATGAGGGGGAAGTGCTTGCCAATCTGGCGGATACCTATGGGCTTAAAGGAAGGGAAGCGGCAGGTATGGGGCCGGCGCTCATGGAGATTTCTTCCCGCATTGCGGAAGAGAACTTAAAGGAGGCCATGCAGGGGCTGGAGTATGAGATTGAAGGAACTTATCTGGAAGGGCTTGGGGAGGACGCTGTCCGGGTAAGCTTCAGGGAGCTTTTACAGAACAGCATCTTTTATGCGGCCTCCGTCCGGTGCGGGCAGGACCCCATGGAATACCTTGAGGAAGGGGATTTTGTGGGAATTACGGACTTCAATACCCCTGCTGTGCTGGCTGTCCTGGGGAATGCCGTCAGCAGCCTTATGGAACCGCTCCTTCAGGGAATCGGCCGGACCGTGCGGAAAATTTGCCTAAAAGAAGAACAGAAAGCCCTTGAAAACCGTACAGGAATGGATTATAATAAATTTAACACTTTAAAGCGTGAAAGCGACAGGGAGAAGGGAGGAACTGTAGATGGAACTGACATACCACTGGGAGGGAGACTACCTGATCCCGGACCTGACCATAGGGGAGGAGCAGAGGCCCATCGGGAAATACGGGATGCTGCGGAAGACGTTCCTGAAGGAGAACCGGGCAGGCTGGTACCAGGGCATGATGCTGGAAGGGAAGCTGGACAGCCATCTGGCGGATATAGAGGAAGCGGCAGCGGAGAGGATGGAAGTCCTGGTGGAAGGGCTTCTGGGGAAATATCCGGCGCCGGACAAGGGGAAGGACCCGCTGGCGTGGGCGGCGCATATGAACAGCCTGACGGCCATGGCGGAGGAGAGCGTCTTACAGGAACTGGTGTACAGCTAGAGGAAAACGGACAGGATATAGAAAAAGCAGGGGAGGCCAAATCCCCTGCTTTTCCTGTACATAGCGGAAGGTTCCCTTCCGTGGAGCAGCAGATACGGCAGATAGAGGAGCGTGTGCAGGCGCTGTATGCCGGGGAGATTACTATCCCCGCAGACGTGGTGGACGGGGTGCTTCGGGCAGGCGGGAACCGGAAGGGAAGCCTGCCGCGTATTATTTATCATTTCATGGTTCCCCGGACGGAAGAGGAATCTGTGGAATTTATCCGTAAGGAATACGGGACCGGCGGCAGGGGCATTATCATCGGCGGCAGGAAATACTCCGTCTGGCATGATGAGCTGGGGATGCAGGTGGCCGCAGGGGATTCCGTGCATGGGGCAGTGCTGTATAAGGCATTCCTGACATGGGAAGAGGTAAGCGGGCGTATCCGCCAGCTCCTTGGGCAGGGGGAATATGCCCCGCAGGAGGTATTGGACCAGGCCTGTCCCAATGCAGATACGGAACATACGGACGTACCGGCATCTGTGGAAATGGATATGGAAGAGGGTGCGGCGGCAGAGGGCAGGGAGCGTTTACAGGAGGCAGTCCCGTACCGGGCAAGGGAGGGCTTTTCATGGGAGGAACCCCCGGCATTTATTACGCAGGACGAGATTGACGCTTATCTTACAAAGGGAAAATCCCCAGACTGGCGGCTGGGCATTTATTCTTATTTTCTACAGGACAGGACGGATAAAGAGAAAGCGGCTTTTCTCTGGAAAGAATATGGGATTGGGGGCGGCGGCACCATCTACGATAACGCAGAGGATTCCGGTGTATGGCATGATGGGAAGGGACTGCTCGTCACCAGGGGGAGGCTTGAGGATGTAAAAGCGGAAGCCCTGCTGAAATGGCCGGCTGTGGCGAAGCGGATAAAGTACCTGATTGAACATGACAGATATTTAAGCACGGCGGATATATCCCGTATGCCTGAATATGAAAAAGAGAGGATTGTTTCCCAGACCGCACATTTTTACAGCCGCATTCCGGAAGCCGTTACACGCCCGTGGGACGGGACGCCATCCCCTTATGAACACTGGGAAGAGATTGCCTGCCTTCTGGGAAACCCGGAGGGAGGGGAAACGCTCGTCAAAAACATGGAACAGGCGCTGGCGGCACTCCCGGCGGATTTTGATGGCTATGATGAAAAAGCGCAGCTGCTGGAAAAAGTGCGAGGATATGTGGAGGGCACTTATACTATTTTTCCGAAAAAGAAAAAGGGCATACAGGAAGGGATACAGATCGGGGACAGCGTACAGCTGTCCTTATTTGATTTCATGGATATGAATGCTGCGCCTGCGGAGAAAAAAGAAGCTTCAAAGGAATTTCCGCAGAAAGATTCTTCCCAAAAGGAATTTTTTCAAAAAGAGAGTGCAGAAAAACAGACAGAAAACACCCTGCATTTGGGAGATTCACAGGAAACGAAAAAACCGGAATCCATAAGCCCGTTACCTGACGCGGAACGTCATCAGGAACTTGCGCAGGGGCAGAGGACTGACATTGCGGAAGCGGAAGGAACAGCAGGAGTGGAAAACCCCGAAGGACAGAAAAACCTTCCAGCCCCAATCAATTTCCGCATTATCGATGACGACCTTGGCATAGGCGGCCCGAAGCAGAAATTCTGCGCCAACATGGAAGCTATTATTACTTTGAAAAAGATAGAAGGGGAAAACCGCACAGCCACGCCGGAAGAGCAGGACATCTTATCTCGGTATGTGGGATGGGGCGGGCTCCCTGCGGTTTTCGAGGAAGGGAACGGGGCATGGGCGGCGGAATATATGCAGCTTAGGCAGACGCTGACAGAAGAGGAATACCGGCAGGCAAGGGCTTCCACCTTAAATGCGTTCTATACGCCGCCCGTGGTCATAAAGGCCATGTATGAGGCCCTTGGGAACATGGGACTTAGGCAGGGGAATATACTGGAGCCTTCCTGCGGCACCGGGAACTTCATGGGGCTTGTGCCGGAAGAAATGGGCGG
>CAJTVK010000101.1 GCA_910579645.1 uncultured Lachnospiraceae bacterium
CGTTGCCGTGCTGTCCGCAATGCGCTATAATAACAGATAATATGACTTATTATTCCAGGAGGGCTCATGATAACTATTCCGATGAATACAAAGGGTGCTTTTGACCGGAGCACACTTTCCGATATAAACAGTTCTTTCAGACAGGGAGCCGTAAATGCCCAAAATATTGCGTCTATCAATAAACCCCGGATTACCGGCGGTTCTCCGGGCTCCGGCAGTGCCGGCGGCACATCGCCGGTGCATGCCGCCGGCACTGCGGCAAATCAGATTCGGCCGGCGGGGACGCAAAGGGAAAAATCCCCGGCACCGCCTCTATACAATCCCATAAAGAAAGGGCAAAAAACGGTACTTGCCCCCGGCAGGCCGATTCCTGCCGTACATGCCTGTTTCGGCTGGGAGACGGCCGATTCCCGGTGTGATTTGGATGTGTCTGCCTTTCTTCTGACGGAGGACGGCAAAGTGCCGGGCGACTCTTGGTTTGTGTTCTATGGGCAGACGGTCAGTCCCGATCGGAGCACTTCTTTCCATGAGGAGGAAAACGCCGCCCACCGGGAAAAGATAAGCATACAATTGACAAGGCTGAATCCTTCGGTGAAGAAAATTGTTTTTGTCCTGACGATAAATGATGCTTTGGAAAACGGGCTGAATTTCGGCATGGTGAAAGATGCTTATGTACGCATTCTGGATGCGGACGGCAGAACGGAACTTGTCAGTTTCCGGATGACGGACTATTATTCCAATGTGATTTCCATGATGATCGGCGAGCTTTACCTGCACAACGGCATTTGGAAGTTCAACGCCATCGGAAACGGGGTTGCCAGAGATTTGGCAGGACTGTGCGAATTATATGGCGTAGAAGTAAGGAACTGTTAAAAAGCAGCCGAAACTAAAAAATAAGTCAAGCAAATACCCATCCGGAAATTGCGGCTTGACAGAATAGGAAGGTATAAGAAATATGTTATCATTTGAAACAGTCAATGAGTTAACTTTGAAAGTCACATGCACCGGCAGCGACGTGCTGTTCACCAAGGCCGGCTCCTTTATTGCGGGAGACAGTGCCGGAGGTAAAAACTATAAATTCGAAAAATTGCTGCTTGGCCCCCAGAACAGTTTCGGACAGGCCGCCCTGGGTTCCCTGCTCCGGCGTGTCACCGGTGAAAACCTGCCGCTGATGAAAGTCATGTTCAGCGGCGATTCCGTCACTTATTATGCCAATTACGGCCAGCATGTGCTTATCTACAAGCTGGCACCGGGCGAGACCGTATCCGTGGAATCGGAAAATATATTGGCCTTTACGCAGGACTGTGAATACAATGTACGTTTTATCGGATGCGGCGTGATTTCCCAGAAAGGGCTGGCCACCTCTACCCTGACCGCTTCCGGCAGCAACGCCTATGTCGCCATACTGACTGACGGCAACCCCATTGTCCTCAGCAATGTACAAAGCCGCCACACGATTTCCGTAGATCCCGATGCCGTCATCTGCTGGATGGGGATGTCCGGCGGCTGCGACCCGCAGGTGAAAACGGATTTATCCTGGAAAAACCTGATCGGACAGGCCTCCGGTGAGTCCTATGCCTTCGAATGGTCCGGAAATCAGCCGGTATCCGTCATCGTTCAGCCCTCCGAACGGCGGGGCGGCATCCGCGTGGGCATAGACTAGTATGACCCACACCAATTAGCCATATGTTTCGCTTGTTTAAATTTCCATCTGCCGCGTTGTCATCGGTCAACGATGCCACCGCATCGCCTCCCTCTTCCGCCTTGCAGACTGAAAATTTATCCTGCGCGAAACATATGGTTAATTGGTGCGGGTCATACTAGACTAAAATTGCTTTCTGCAAGATGCCGACCCAATTTGCGCCGTATTTTCGTCCAAGTTTCTATGATGCCCATCCGGCAGAAAGCAATTGCAGGACACGTTCCAGCATCCCCTCCGAGAACAGTTCCTCACTGCCTACCCCCATGAACCGCCCTTCCGTCCTGCCCACTTCCAATCCTGCCGGGGCAATGGCCGCGTCCGCACACCGCAGCATCGGAATATCCAGTGCGCTGTCACCGGCAGCCATCACGGTTTCCGCTTTCAGCCTGCCCCGCAGCCGCAGGAGCGCATTTCCTTTGGTCAGTTCCTTGGGCATCACATAGACCTTTCCCCCGCTGCCGAAAACCTCCGCAAGAGAACCGTCCATACGCTCCCTCAGCCGGTTCACGGATGCCCCTATGTCTCCGCTCTTCGTAAAAAGAAACAATTCCCGTACTTTACGCACCTCAAAGCATCGGCAGGGATCGCTTTCCATTATTTTCTCCGCCTTCTCCAGTTCCCCTCTGCTCTCCCGGATTCTCTCCAGCCACTCCTCATACCAGCCCGTCTCTTCCCTGCCATCCGTCAGCAGCACTCCCCCGTTGCATGTCAGGGCATACGGAAACCTGCCCATTCCCAAATCCACTCTTTCATACTGCTCCACCGACCTGGCAGTTACGGGAACCACCAAAATCTTACGGGAGACTTCCCGCAGCAGTTCCCAAGTCCGGTCTGTCATGAACGACGCATCCTTTCCCCCATACTTCTCCACACACCTTTTCTTTTCCCCGATTTCATGCCTATAAGAATAAATCAATGTATTATCCAGATCCACGCCAAACAGCACCATAACCAAAATAATGTGCGGCATTTCTGCCGCACATATCTCCTTCCGAATCCAACAGCCGCAGCGGCTCCCCACGTGCCGAAGATACATCACATCTTTCGGCATATCCGCTTGACCCGCCGCTTGCGGAAATGAAATTTCAACACGGCAGCTTCTGCCTAACTCCTGCCGTTTACTGCCATCTTCCTCACCATATCCACAGGAATCATCGTCACGGCCAGCAAAACCACCGCCACCCAGCCGGCAATGCCGAAAGGCACGCAGCTGAACATATTCCCGATCCAAGTAAATACTTCCAAGGGGATAAGGGCGGCATTCACAATCAATGCCTGCACAGCCACAATGGCAATGAACACTTTCAGAAACCCTGTATTTTCATCCAATCCCTTAAATATGGCAAGACCGTCGTCACGCACATTAAATCCGTTGAACAATGCGCTGACAATGAACAATACAAAATACCCGGTCAGATGCTGCAGGTCGCCGCGCTCTCCTTCCGCAAACAATCCGCGGAAGAACGGAAGCTTAAGATAGAGGAAACTGATTGCCGTCAGCCATGCGCCCATCGTTATAATCTGAGCCATCATCTTCTTATTGACAATATTTTCGTCTCTTCTTCTCGGCTTCTCCGTCATATATTTCTTAAGCGCCGGCTCATTGCCTAACATAATGGCTCCCAAGCTGTCCATGACCAGATTGACAAACAGCAGATGGGTTACTTTCAGCGGCTCCTCCACTCCGAAAAACGGAGCTATGGCGCTGACGACTACCGCCGCCACATTGATTACCAACTGGAACTTACAGAACTTCAGAATATTATGGTATATCGTCCTTCCGTACCAGATGGCATCCTTGATGGACTTAAAGTTATCGTCTAATATGACAATCTTTCCGGCCTCCTTCGCCGCTTCCGTGCCGCTTCCCATGGCAAAGCCCACATCCGCCCTCTTCAAGGCCGGGGAATCGTTCACGCCGTCGCCGGTCATGCCCACTACTAAATTCATTTCCTGGCAGAGACGGACCATACGGGATTTATCCGTAGGCAGTGCCCTGGCAATCACGCGGATATTGGGAATGATTTTCTTCAAATCCTCATCCGACATTTCATTCAGCTGGGCGGAAGACAATGCCCTGTCGGAGCTTTCCTTTAACAGCCCGGCATCTTTGGCAATGGCAACCGCCGTCTCCAGGCGGTCCCCGGTAATCATGACTACCTGAATGCCCGCATTCTGCACTTCTTCAATGGCTTCTTTCGCCTCCGGCCTTACATCGTCCCGGATGCCCACCAGCCCGATTATCACAATGTCGTCATTAATACGGCTCTCTGTCATGTCCTTTTCGGAATAGCCAAAGGCCAATACCCTCATTGCCTTGGAGGCCAGTTCGTCGATTTTTTTATCCAGCGCAGCCTTGTCCATATCCTTCACATTGCCGTCCCCATCCAAGTACTTCTTGGCCTGAGCCAGCAGCCGTTCCGGCGCCCCTTTATAGAAAGTCTTGCCCAAACTGCCGATCTGTGCCTGACTGAACTTATTGGTGGAATTAAATCCCTGACTGGCCGTCACCGTATATTCCTTATTTACGCCCAAAGCATTGAACGTGGCTTCCCCGATAAACTTCATCAATGCCTGATCCGTGGCGTTCCCGCCGATTACCTTATGGGCCGCATCGTACATGGACTGCGTATTTTTCCCGATGGCCAAGTCCACCAGCCCTTTCACTTTGCTGTGCTTACTCAGTTCGGGTATGCCGATGGAATTGCCGTCTGCCGTGAAGAAATCCACCACTTCCAACATGCCTTTCGTAATCGTGCCCGTCTTGTCACTGAATAAAATATTCAGGGAACCCGCCGTCTCGATGCCTTCTGCTTTCCTCACCAATACATTATGATCCAGCATCTTGCTGGTATTCTGCATAAGCACCAAAGAAATCATGAGCGGCAGCCCTTCCGGCACGGCACATACAATAATGACGATGGCAAGAGACACTGCCTCCACCAAATCCTTGATGACTTCCGTCGCCCCTTGGGCAAAATATAAGGATACCCCGCCTGCGGAAACTATAAAATAAGCAAAATACAAAATCGATATGGCAATGGCCCCGATATATCCGAAAGTAGAAATCTGCTTTGCCAGCTTTGCCAGTTTTACCTTCAAAGGAGAATCCGGCTCCTCTTCCTGCATTTCCTCGGCCATCTTTCCCATCATAGTCTTCAGGCCGACTTTCCTTACATCCAGGATGCCTTCCCCGTCAAAGACGACCGCACCGCGGAATAAGGAGTGGGCATCCACAAACGTATCCCCCGTAATGTCATCCGCCAGCTGGAAGCTTTCGGAAGTCTCTGTTTTCTTGCATTCCTCTGCCTCCCCGTTCAGCGCGGAGTTGTCCACCCGCAGCGAACCGGACACCAAAACTCCGTCCGCCGGGATTTTGTCCCCTGACTGCAGCAATATTTTATCGCCGACCACCACATCGTCCACATCAATGACCGTAACCAATCCGTTCCGATGTACCTTACACTGGTCTTTCTTCGTGCTGTCCTTCAGTTCCCGATATTTGGTATCGCTGGCCACGCCGGTCTTTGCCGACACAAACGCCACAATCAGCACCGCCACAATCGTTCCCAAAGGTTCGTAAATTTCCGCATACCCGAAGAAAAACATAACAATCATCAATGCGGCAATCGCCAGCAAAATCCGAATCATCGGGTCACCAAACGTTTCTTTGAACTCTTCCCAGAAAGTCGTGGGTTCCGAATCCGGAATGGCATTGGAACCATATTTTTCACGGGAAGCTTCCACTTCCTTATCCGTAAGTCCGTTATACTTCATTAAAATTGCCTCCTAGCGTACTATATATATCTGTTCACTAACTCCCCAAGTCCCGGGTCGTTGGTACCCTGCCCAATGGCGCTGAACTTCCATTCCCCATTGTGCCTGTATACTTCACCGAAAATCATTGCCGTCATTCCCGAATAATTTTCCGTCAGATTATATTTGCACATTTCCTTGTTTGTCTTCCCGTCCACCAGACGGATAAACGCATTTTCAATCAGGCCGAAATGCTGTCTTCTCTGCACTGCCTGATAAATATTGACTACCAGCACAATTCTGTCATATTGCTGCGGCATCTTGGCCAAATCCACTAAAATCTGCTCGTCGTCCCCGTCGCCCGCGCCGGTCAGGTTGTCCCCCATATGCTGCACGGTTCCGGACATGTGCCGCAGATTCCCGAAAAACACCACATCCGCTTTATCCACCAAATGACCGTTCTGAAGCAATATGGCCGAAGCGTCACAGTCGATAGGATCCGGTTTCCGTGAGAAAAGGCCTCCTTTCCTTTTCACTTCATCCCATCCCAATCCGATCATTATGGTGGAAAGCCCGGCGCTTTCCTTTGTCAGGCTGACCTTCTGCCCCTTCTGTAAACTAATTGACATTTGATTATACTCCTTTCCCTATCTTCATTTATGCCGCCCGCAGCGGAATTTATTCCACATCCACGCCATAATTTGCGCACAAGGCCGCCAAGCCGCCCTGATATCCGCTTCCGATGGCATTGAATTTCCATTCGCTGCCGTTTTTATATAATTCCCCGAACACTGCCGCCGTTTCAATGGAAAAATCTTCCCCCAAATCATACCGGAGAAGTTCTTCCCCCGTGGTTTCATCGTAAATACGGATAAAGGCATTATTCACCTGCCCGAAATTCTGATGCCTTATTTCCGCATCATAAATAGTCACCGTAAACGCAACCTTGGAAATATTGGCAGGCACTTTCGACAAATCCACTTTTATCTGCTCGTCGTCCCCGTCCCCTGCCCCTGTCAGGTTATCGCCCATATGCTGTACACTCCCCGAAGGATGCGTCAGATTCCCGAAAAATACAAAGTCCTCCGACTTGGACACCTTTCCGCTGTCCGTCAGCATAAATGCTGCCGCGTCCAAATCAAAGTCCCCTCCGGTGTCAAACTGGTTCACATCCCAGCCCAAGCCTACTACCACCTTGGACAGTCCCGGATTGCCTTTCGTCAAACTTACCTTCTGTCCCTTCTGCAAACTAACCGGCATCTTCAAAACCCCCGTTTCTATCATATTTACGCCGCACTTTTATGCCACTTCAATTCCGTAATGCCCGCACAGTGCCGCTAAGCCGCCCTGGAATCCGCTTCCGATGGCATTGAATTTCCATTCCCCGTTATTTCTGTACAGTTCGCCTACTACCACAGCCGTCTCTATGGAGAAATCTTCGCCCAGATCATACCGAATCAGTTCCTTCCCCGTGGTTTCGTCCACGATACGGATAAATGAGTTGGATACCTGCCCGAAATTCTGGCCTCTTACATCCGCGTCGTAAATCGTTACCGTAAAGGCAATCTTTGAGATATTTGCCGGAATCTTCGTCAAATCAATTTCAATCTGCTCGTCGTCCCCTTCCCCTTCTCCGGTCAGGTTGTCGCCCATATGCTTTACCGCACCGCTGCCATGCTCCAGGTTTCCGTAAAAAACAAACTCTTTCTCCGTAGGGCATTTCCCGTTTCCCCCCAGCATAAATGCAGCCGCATCCAAGTCAAAATCCGCCCCGGAGTCATAGGCATTGACATCCCATCCCAAGCCTACCATGATATTCTTCAGTCCCGGATTTCCCTTGGTCAAATCCACTTTCTGTCCTTTTGCTAAATTAATCGGCATATGATTTACCTCCTCTGAATGATTGCAGCCCATATCTGCGGCGGAACGTCCTGCCCCGCCCCAAACCGTTATGGACGCCGCTTCTATTTTAATATGTTTGGTTTGGCATATGATACATTTTGTTGAACTCTGCTTTGATATTTTCCAGCCTTGCCTGATCTGAAATGCGCTGTCTCCGTGCATTCTCCTGAATCTGCTTTGTCTCGTCGATACCTGTCACAATCGTCCTCCAAGTCGTCTCCAAAGTCTCAATCTTAATGGAACTGCCCGATGCCAGCCTTGCCGTCATCTTCGACTGCTCCACTGTATTCTTTGCATTCTTAATCAGCATTTCATTGGTCTTCTCGTCCAGCGCGGACATGGCCTCCGCCTGAATACGCTGGCGTTTCAGCATAATAGCCTGCGCCAGAGCCTGTTTAAAGACCGGCAGGGTAATGATGAATGCGGAATTGATTTTCCGTACCAGATTCATATTGCTGAATTCCATCGTCTTAATCATGGGGATGGACTGCATGGCGATGCTTTCCGCCGTCCGCAGGTCCTGCGTCCTCTGCTCCAACATCATCAATGCCTGCTGCAGGCTCTGGATTTCAAACTGGATGGAATTGTCCCCGGTGGTTTCCATATCCGTCTGTCTTTGTGCAATGTAGTCCTCCAGTTCCCGGCATCCCTGCTCCCCGGCCAAAATATATTTCACCAGTTCATGATAATACCCTACATTGGCATCAAACATCTGCCCCAGCTTCCGGTTTGCCTGTTTGATTTCGGCCTCATACTGTTTCAGCTGCACATAAATCTTGTCTACCTCATCCCCCATAGTATGGTACTTTTCCAATATTTTATCTAACTGTTTCCTCAGACTGCCAAAAAGCTTCCCAAACAGGGTAGGATTTTCCTTAATCTCGTCAATGTCGAACTTGGACATTATCTTGGCCAAGGTATTCAGCATTTCACTGGAATCATCCAACTGTGACATATTCATACTGTTCAGCACCACATCGGAAGCCTTGGAAATTTCCTCCGCCGCCTCCGCACCGAAAGACACAATAGTCTCCAGATTATTTATTTCAATCGTGCTTACCAGCGCGTCCACCTCCGGTGAATTCACCCATACCTCATTCATCTGCCGGCGGTCTTCCACAATATCGTATGCCTCCACTACTGCCACTTCGTTTTTCGTGTCCGGAACCGCTATCGGCTGCCGTGCTGCTGTCTTGCTAAAATCAAGTCCCATAATCTTCCCTCATTTCCGCGCCGTTTCCCGCGCTGTCATATTCTGTCTGCCGTTCCTTCCCTGCCCCTAGTGCTTCATCCAGGCAGAAATTGCAGTTTTGCTCTGCCTGTTCCGCACTGATTACTGTCTCCCCATTCATCCCTTAATCCTGCCGAAAAGCTTCTCGCGCCAGGTAAGCCGCTGCCCCGCAGCAACCGACGCGAAATCAGGGACTTGGAGGTCATACATATAATCCCCGATCTGATGCTCTTCCATGATATGTCCGTTATAATGTCCCTCCACGCTTTGATATCCGGTAGGGACAAAAAACACGATATCAAATCCGATTAGGTTCAGATATGCCATTAAAATGGAATCTTCCAATGAAATGGCTTTCTCCCCCGTATTGATATAGATTACTTTCGGGTTTTTTCTCGTAAAATCAAACTGCTGTATGAGACGCACCAGTTCCTTTTTCATATGGAGCGCCGTGGCAATTATGGTATATTCCGTACCCTTCTCAAAAGTCCCCTTCACCGTTTTTTGGTCTATCAGCAGCTCCAGCTTGTCCAGCATATGCTCCTGCACCGCTTCCCGCAGCATTCCGTACGGATAGCAGGGATGCTGCTTTATCTTATTCTTCTGCAGCCTCCCGTTCTTAAAAAACTGCACCGCATATGGCTTCACCGGATTTTCTTCCATGGCATCCACGCAGGGAACTTGTCTCACCAGATACGTCTCCTCCGTCAGCAGAGCCTTAATCCCCGCCCAATAGGCAGGCAGGTTTCTCTCCTTCACACCGGATACCTTGGCAAAAATCACCGGCAGGTTCACCACCTCGTCCACCGTGCTGAAATTCGGCCGGTACTTCAATTCCTGGTTCCACAAAATAGCGATTTCTTCATAGGTGGTGCGCAGCGTAACCGCTGCCGCCTTCCCGTACTGCTGGTTCCGGTACATGCCCGAATCGGTATAGATCAAAGTATCCAATTCCCGTTCGGCCTGATAAGCCACCGTTCCGATCTGCGGCCCTCCGTCCTCCTGCGGGAATTTTGTTACCGGAAGGCTTTCCCCATAGCTGACCTCATATAACAGCTTATCCTCCAGACAGCATTTCCGGTTCCGGTCCGGGCTGAGAATCAGCACATCCACCGGCAGCCTTGCCAGAAACCGGAGAAACATCGCTTCCTTCCCTTTCCCGCAGCCCCCCATATGGATAAAGCAGCCAACCTCCGGCATTTTCCAATTGGCAAACAGCCTGTCCTGATACCGTTTCAGCCAACACAGCAATATCACCGCCTGATTGGTCAGCCTGTTCAGGGAAGTCTCTCCTTTTGCCGCCTCTTCCGACATAACATCCACGAAGCCCTTTATCATCAGTCTCTGCAGCTGCACATCGGCCGCATATTTTATGTTGCGTGACAAATCCAGAAGCATATCTTCCTGTTTCGGATAATTCTTCCGCTGCACGGCACCCACTTCTTCCACCGTAGGCTGCGGAATTTCCCCGTCCACAATCACCAGCCTCCGCCCGTCATTCTTCAGCCCCAGCTGAAATCGGTAAAGTTCATTCAGATAAGTCAGCCTGTCCTCCGCCCCATTGACTCTGCAAAAACAGTTATAAAATAATTTCGGGTCATTTCCCCTGCCGGAAACGGCCGTCTCCATAGCTTCCCAGACATTCCCCGTCATCCATGCGTTGGTACAGCCCGCCACCTCCGGCAAAGCCCCGTACAGCCTGCGGGCATTCAGCTGCTTCTGCATGTCATTGCGGATCTGCTGCAGGGAAAAACCTTCCGGAAAGCTTCCAAGCCCCGGCAGTTCCAGACAGTCCGACACCTCCGACCCTGCATCCAGCCTCCGGTAATTCCCGTCCCCGGCATATTGCAGCAGAACTACGTCGCATCCCGCATCGGCCAGCACTTCCAGCAGCAGCAATTCATAATAACCGATTTCCCCTTCATACAAAATCTTGGGCACCCTGTCATTCCCCAGCTGCCCCACAATCCTCTCAAAACGGTAATAGAGCCAGCACATAAACTTAATGTAAGCATTTTTCAGCATATGCTCATTCTTCCCGCTTTTTCCCAGCCTGTCCAAAATCCCGTACATGGAGGCGGCCACCTGCTCCCGCTGATACCCGTTCATCCTCGGCAGCCATTTCTTCAGGCTTGCGGCAAGGAAATCCATGGCAAGCCGGAAATCCGTGCCCATGATTTCCTGATAGTAAGAAAGATTTTTCTCGTCCGGATTGGGAATCCGCCCTTCGATTACTACCCCGCCGGTTCTGGCTGCCTCATAATATTTCTTTATAAATCCGTCAACCTGCCCGTTATAGCCGTTAATCCTATAAAAATAGATTCCCCGGGTGCTTCTTTTATCCAAAGTAAGAAAAAAATCATCCAGTCCCTGAATCTTTATATGTCCAAACATGGATTTTTTTCACCTTCAATATCTGTTCATTTTGTTCTTATGCATCACATAGCCCAAGCCTGCCCCTACCAGCCCGCCTAATATATGCGTCAGATTCGCCACATTATCTTTTAAAAACAAGCCGTCATAAACCTGCCCACCGATATAAATCAGAGCCACCAATACCAAAGTGACCGGCACCGTCCCCTCCTTCACCCCGGTAAACGGAGAAAGCAGAATAAAGGCAAACACTACGCCGCTGGCTCCCAGCAGCTGCACATGGGGAAAGAACACATAATTCACAATGCCCGTCACCAAAGCAGTGGCAAGAATCACGAACAGCAGATTGGAGGATCCGTATTTTTCCTCCAGCAGCGGCCCCACCACGAGAATCAGCATAATGTTCCCGATAAAATGCTCCCAATTGGCATGGCCGAAAATATGCCCGATCATCCGGATATAAGTAAAAGGGCTGAGCAAAGAGGAATGATACACGCTAAAAACAGCATTGTTCGCCCACCCCCGCGTCAGCCAATTCAGTACCAGTGCAAGAAAGCATATGATTGTAAAGCCAAGGACAATTGGAGAATTAAATGAAAATTTGATTTTTCTTCCTGTATTTTTCACTTTATTTTACCTCTGTATCAAAGTTTGTCCGTATTATTATACCATCTCCTTATGGGTAATTCAACTTAAATGTTTACGGCGGCCTTGCGAAAAATCAAAAACTGTGTACAAAATTCATATTTGACCGTTCGCTGCCTGCCATGATATACTGTCTTGGATCGTGCTTCCCGCATGCGTGCCAAAGCTTCTTTACCGAAACGCTGCCTGCCCCATGACTGAGAATACGACACATATATTTTTCATATACGATATATTTTATATCATCAGGAGGTTCATGAATATGGTTATAGGACTCATCGGAGAAAGCTGTACCGGCAAAACAACTTTGGCAAAAAAAATCCAAGCTTCTGTGGGAGCGGAAATTTACAGCGGAAAAGACTATCTTCGGCTTGCAAAAAATGAGAATAGCGCAAAGGAATTATTTATGCAGAAACTGGAAGCCGCAGCCACCGGCCAAAATATCATTTATGTCATTGCAGAAAAAGACGACCTTTCCCTGCTTCCGGAAAAGGCTTTCCGGATTCTTGTCACCGCCGATATAGATAAGATAAAAGAACGCTTTGCCGCCCGCATGAACGGGAAACTGCCGGCGCCGGTTGCGGCAATGTTGGAAAAAAAGCACGGAGGCTTTGATCAGGAAGCGCATGACATGCACATACATAACGGAATCCCGGATGCCTCTTATATTCTGCAGGCTTTAAAGCGTATTTAAAATATTTTCTGCAAAAGGTATGCCGCACCCCCCTTATTACCTACGGATCATACCCGCCAATTCACCGGCATACTGGGGATATTTCCCGGCCAGTTCCTTGATGTCGTTTTCTGCCTTATTGATGATCATTTCCTTATTGTAATCCATCCGCCGCCGCAGGGACTGCCTGCGTATAATTAAATTATGGCGGATTTCCACCATTTCCTTATTGTCCAGAAGGGCAGCCGTCTGATGCAGCCAGATAGCCGGGTCTTTCACCTGATAACACTTTAAGATGTTCAGGAGTTCCTGATGACAGTCGTCCAATTCCAGTTCCGCTTCCCGATAACGCCTGCGTTCCTCCTTTTCCACCTTATACTTTTCCCAAAGCCCGTGCAATTCCTTCCCGCTGGACACATGATATTTCATATAAAGATAATCCAACAGATTGGTATTGTTCACATAACGGATTTTCACCCTGTTCTGCAGCATGATAATACGGTTGATTCCCTTTTCCACCCGCTTCAGTTCCTTCACCGAATCCGTATACTTCAAGTACAGCGCCGTAATTACCAAGGCCGCAAGCCCTGCGGTAAGCAGAAAGCCCAGCTGGGTATCCATGTCCAATACATATTGCAGCGTAAACAATATGACGAAGCAGACTACCAATGCCATGGAGCAGATGATTGCCATCCCCTTTGCATCGGCTATGGCTCCCCGCAGTTCCCCCCTGCGGTAATAATATGCATGCTTTTCTCCGTCTAAGCGGGACATATCCTGCCTTATGCGGTTCTGGTAATCCTCCGCCTCCGCCAGCTTCCGGCAGCCTTCCTCCGCTTCTTCTTCCATCCGTTCCATCTGATGATATTTCTCATCGCTCATCCGGTTCTTTTTCTTCAGGTAAACATCCTGGCGTTCCTCCAGATCCTGTATCTTCTGAGCGGCCGCATTTAACTCCGCACGTTCGTTTTCCGGAAGAGCCTCTATTTCTTCCATATCTCTCAGATAGGAAGTCACCATATTATATTCAAAGCTTAAGCTTTCCAGTTCTTTTGCCGCCTCGCCCATCTGGTCCAGACAGTTCTGCACATATTCCTGCCTCTGAACCGCATCATGCACGTCAAAACCGCGCAGCGGCTGCCGGCCGCTGAAGTTCAGGCCGCCCCAGCCTTCTGCTTCCTGCCCTTTCCGCTCCTGCAGCTCATCCTCCCAGCTGCCCCAATCCTGGTCGTCTTCTTCATATTCCTCTGTCCTGCGAAACAGCTTCAGCCCTTTCAGCCAGTTTTTCTTAAACAATCCCATACTTTTTCCCTGTCATTCTGCCGTGATTTCCCTGTAATGTTCCTTCAATACATGGACAATCCTCTCTGTCTCGTCGTAATAAGACACAGAATAGTTCTCCTCTCTGCATACTCCAAGGGTAAAAAGCATCCTGCTTTCCTCTGTCCCCTCAAACTCCTTTGCCGCATCCTCCATGATTTTTTCCACTTCCAATGTCAGTTCATGCTTCTGGCCTCCCTCTGCCGCAAAATCCACATATTCCGTTTCCTCCATCCGCATCCGGTTGGCCGCTAAGAAGCTGACATACTCTTCGTCCCCTCCTCCGCATTCAAACGCTTCCCGGAAACATTGTGCCGCGCTCCGGAAACGGAACATCTGTGCATAAACCACTCCCTGATTATGCAGTATCCTGGCCCGCAGCGTTTTCTCCGCCTCCGGCAGTTCTTCCAGCAGGCTGCCATAGCTTCGCAGGGCCGAAGTATACCTCTTATGGCCTGCCAGATAATCGGCACGGGATTTCCGCTTCTCATAAAGGCTCAGATCCCGCCCCTCTTCCATCGTCTCTATTGCCTGTTGCCTTGTTTCCGGAGCCCCGTAACCTACATATTCCAAAATGGCTCCTGCATAGCTGCCTACCGTACACCCGTCTTTCGCCATTTCCCCCAGTTCTGCGGCCAAATCCTGCAGCCCGCATTCCTCCGTCAGCCACTCTTCCAGCCTGCCGTCCATAATTTCCTGATCCACCAAATATGCATTTTTCAGCAAGCAATAGCACAATTCCTCCACGGAATAAAGATTTACACAGATTTTTTCCATAAAAAAAGGTTCCTCTGCACATTTTCCCATGCAAAGCAATATTTTACCCATGCCGGTTCTCCTTCCGTTTAAACAATCTCAATTCTTTTCTCCCATTCCGCCCCGGTGGAAGCAAAAAATTCACCGAACCCCATATCCGATACTTTCACCCGGAACTGAGTCCTGGAAAGCATCTGTGTTATGATTCTGAGACGGACCGTCCAATCCTCCCTTTCCGGAATGCCGTCCAGCACCACACTGATTTCCTTGGGCTCCCCTCCGTTCAGAGGGGTCAGCAGAACCGACACCGTATCCCCCGATTCCAGAATCACGTCAAATTCCTTTTTTACGTCATACCAATTGGTGCCGCCGTCCATAAGGGCAAAATAAGCTTCCTCGCCCCGGCGCAGCAGCCGCATCCCCACATTTGCCGCCAGCTTGTCCTTCCCGAGGAACACATATCCTTCCCTGCCCTCCCGCAGCCCAAGCTTCTCGCAGATACTGTAGCACGCACCCTTGCTGTACAGATTGTTTCCCTGAAAAACACGCCGCCCCCGGCAAAGATAGCGCAGCGATTCATCCGCCCAGCCGTCCTTGTATCCGTCGCCAATCAGATATACGCCGGAAACTGCCCGTCCGTTGCACTTTTCTTTTACGATACGGGAAAAGATACGGTCCAGCCCGGCTGTGGGCAGCTCTCCCTTTTCATCCTCTTCCCGCTGCATATCATGCCTTTCGTCCTCTTCTATGAAAACCACCCTCGGCGTAGTCTTCCTGTTGCATTCAAAACGGTACAGCCGCAGAATCCGGTTGTCATACTCACACAAAAGCACTTCATAAGCCCAGAGCGATTCCTCTTGAGCAAGGGTGAAATAGTAAAAGCTGTCCACATGGCTCTGAAAATATACTTCATCCGTCTTAAGCTGCAGATTTGCCGCCATCTGGGCCAGCACTTTCACCATACGTTCATCCAGCCTTTCCACGGTAAACATCACTCCGTCCAGATATTCCTGCGGAGTTATGATATTCAGCAGGGACAGGCTTCTTTTCACAAACAGCGTCAGCAGGGCCACTGGGTCAAAGCTTTCCTCTTCTATGATAATGTTCTCACCCTTCCAAGCTGCCTCCAGCAGATTCTCCACCGGATACCCTTCCTGCTCATTGGCCGCCCGTACTGCTTCCTTGCCGTAAAACCACTGACTTACTCCTTTCCGCTTACACAGCATCATCGGTATATTATATTGTTCGCTGCCTGCCACTACCGCAAGTGTCTCCGCATCCTCTGCCGACGGCAGATAATAACTGATCTGGGCATAATTCTCGCCCAAATCATATCCGATTACGATATGGCCTTTCTTCTTTCTTCCCACTTTTCCTCCTCCGGCAGGTCCGGTTTCTTTGCTTTTGGCCAAACCGTCTGCCATCCGCGCATTCCGACTGTATTGGGTATCATCATATTTCAGCATTATACCATTCCTGCGGATATTGCGCAACTGCTTAAAATGTGGGGGGAGAAAATCAATTTTGGGTTTTATGCCTGCGCAGCTGCCAGACCCGGGAGCCGATGGACAGCCGATAGACAGCCGATGGACCGCCGACGCCCTGCGGGAAGACAGCCGGCCTGCGCACAGAACCCTTGTTTTTTCAGACACGCTTCCGCTCTGCGGCAAACGCAGCGGTACTAAGCCGCT
>CAJTVK010000102.1 GCA_910579645.1 uncultured Lachnospiraceae bacterium
AATTTATGGTTCCATGCGCAGGCCGGGCGTTTTTCCGGGCAGCATGGGTGAGCCATAGGTTCATAGGCCCATAGGCTCCCGCCCCGGGCGGCCATGCAGGCTCCGGACAAAAAACGGACTTCCGTGAGAAGCCGGCTCCCTCCCCCTACAAACAAACCACCCATCAATTCAGCGGCAATGTCGCCTCATCTGCCGCATTCCTCATAATCAGTGAAAGCGTCTGAATAGACTGCGCCCTGTCTTCCTGCAGTTCCGCAACCAAAACCAGCTGCTCCGTCCCCCCTGCGGCAATCGTCCCCTTATAAGATGCCAAATCATTTGTCAGCATGGTAGTCAGTGCATACCTCGGCGACTCCCCGTTAAAAGAGATTTTAAACTTTGTATCCAAAGACAGCATATCCAATTCCTTATCCTGACCGCTGACATTCGCCACATCAAAATGAAGTACCACCAGCTTACAGCCTTCCGACGCGTTCATGGCGAAAAACATCTCTTCCGCCCCTTGGTCAGGATACATATCTTTCAGTTCATATCCCATGAAAGTAACCGTCACGCCGTCAATGCCGTAAAACTCTTCTATGCTATGGTATACAACGGCTTCCGGCTCTTCACTGACATCCACTACCTCCGGTGCCTCCGCTTCCGGTTCCTCTTCCGGCTGCGGTTCCTCCGCCGGCTGTTCTTCCGGCACTGCCGGCTGCTCTTCCTCCGGTTCCGCTTCATCCACAAGCCTGTTCCGATAATTTGCATCATATTTAAGCAACAGTCCCGCCGCATATTCCACTACCAATGCATTCTGTTCTTCCGTCATTTCCGGAATTGATGCTCCGCAGGCCGTCATGCACAGAGAAGCTGCCACAGCCAATGTCAATCCTAACTTTCTCATATCAATCTCCATACTCTTTCCGCAGCCTGCATATTTTCCGACAGGGCATATCCTGTTTTCCCCTATGCCGGCATACTTTTATCTTTCTTAATAAAGCCTTTTGTATTATAACACTAATTTGTTTCAAGTTCAAACCAAAATTCTACGCCGTTATCATAATTTATCACGCCATACCCTTGATTCATGGATTCCATAATGGCTTTCACAATCGAAAGCCCCACACCGCTGCCGCCGTATTCCCGGGTTCTGGCTTTGTCCGCTTTATAAAATTTCTCCCAAATATGGCCGATGCTGGCCTCCGGCACGGGTTCCCCGGTATTAAAGACGGAAATGCGGACTTTATTATCTTGTCCTGTCAGTTTTATATCGATTACTTTCTGGCCTGCGGCATGATGAACCGCATTGCTGAAATAATTAGTGAACACTTCCTCCACTTTAAATTCGTCTGCCCAGACAAAAATCTCCCGGTTTTCTTCAAAAAAAACTCGGATTTCTCTTTGTTTTGCCAAAATCTCTGCCGACTGCAGATAATTGCGTATCAAAGCCACTATGTCGAACCGCTCCATGGCAATCACGTCATTCCCGAACTCCAGCTGGTTCAGAGTAAGCAGTTTTTTCACCATATTGTTCATTTTTGCCGCTTCGTCAATAATGACGTCGCAATAAAATTCCCTGCTTTCCGCATCGTCGTTAATCCCTTCCCTCAGCCCTTCCGCATATCCCTGAATCAGCGCAATGGGCGTTTTCAGTTCATGGGAAACATTGGAAAGGAACTCCTTGCGCATCTCGTCAATCTCGTTCTTTTTTTCAATATCCTTCTGCAGTTCATTATTTGCGGTTTTCAGTTCCGAAATAGTCTCCTCCAAGGTATTGGAAAGTTCGTTGATATTATGCCCCAGCAGGGCAATCTCTGTCCGGCTGGTTCCGCAGTATTTGGCATTGAAATCCAGGCCGGCCATGCGTTCCGATATTTCCGCCAGTTCCAGAATCGGCTCTGTGACCTTCCTTGATACCATCAGAATAACGCCGCCGCTTATCACTGCCGCCGCCATTCCCACATAGGCAAGAAAACGGTTTGCAATCGCCACGCTGTCCTTTATGCCTTCCAACGCCGTCCGAAACAGAAAAATATTTCCGTTGTCAAACACGCCCCACATCTCAATATATTCCGTCAGAGTCCTGGAATCCGTAATCCTTTGGATAGTATAATTTTCTCCTTTCTCCAACACCGTCTGGCCTTCCTCCCTGCCAAAGTCATCAAAGAAATTGTCCCATAGTCTCTTGCTCATGATTTCCTGGTCATTGCGCGAAGTAATCAGCATCTGGGAATCGGTATCCAGCACAATCAGGCTGATATTGTATTTCTCAATTATTTTCTGTAATTGGATGTCAAATTCTTCCGTCAGGATATTTCCCGCGCTGAATGCCCGGTTCACAATGCCATAGGCATTCTTTAAAACCTTTTTTTTATTTCCGATGTAATACTCACCCAACAGAGTGCTGTTAATAAACCAGCACAGCAATATGGTTGCTGCCATCAGTCCGGTGAAAATCATTGCAAACTGCTTCCTAATCGAATATTTCATCCTTCTGCACGCTCCGCTTTGTGCTATTTTTCCTTCGGCTTCCGCCTTAACTACTTGGTTCGCTGCCCCCGGGAATAAAAATACCGGTACACAGGCTCGAAGTAGCGGTTCAGGAAAGCCCCTATCAAAATAATGTAAATGCACATATACATCCACAGCATGATAATTACAATGGTCGCCAGATTTCCATAAGTGCTGAAATCATTGATTTTGCCCACATATATGGAAAATGCCCAAGAAAACACATTCCATAGCACTGCCGAAAAAACAGCGCCCGGAATCTGGTAAATGAACTTCAGCTTCTTATTCGGTATATAAGCATACATCATGGAAAACCCTATCATCATTACCAACAGCGAAAACAGCAGCCGGAAATGAAGGAGGAAATCAAAAAAATGTTCCGCCTGCGGAATATTGCGGATAATTCCGTTCACCAGCGCATTGCCAAACACCATGACTACCAAGGACAGCAGTATCACAAGGAGCATCACTATCGTATAGAAAGCGGCAATCCCCCTTACAACGAAATAATTCCTGTTCTCCTCCACGTCGTTGATTTCGTTCAGTCCCCGCATCAATGCCAGCATCCCCTTTGCCGCCGACCATAAAAGGGTAAGCGCCGCCACCGAAATGACGCCTGCCGATTTCGCATACACATCCTCAATAATCGAAATCACAAGAGAATCCACCATATCCGGCGTAATATCCGTCATGAAAGTCATCAGATTAGCTTTCGTAAGTGTCGTATACGGAATAATGGCACAAAGCAGTATCAATATGGGAATCAGCGACACAAAAAGGAAAAACGCCGTGCTTGCCGCAAATGCACTGATATTTTTGCGGTTGATATGCTGCTGGAAATCTTTTCCGATATAAAAAATTTTCTTCACCATTTTATCTTCCTAGCCTCATCAGTATACGTCCTTTACTTTACAAGAATCGTAGAAAAAGGTCAGTATGTCCTCTGATGTAAATCCTTTCTTTGCCATCTCTTTCGCACCGTTCTGGGACATGCCCACGCCATGCCCATACCCGCCGCCGACTAACCTATATCCTACCACAATATCCTTTTCTTTTCCAGTGAAAATTGCAAGGTATCCGCTGGGAAGCAGGTTGGCTGCCGCAGCCTGGCTGCCGTCCTGTCTTATCACTTTTCCGTCTCCGTTATTCAGCACATAACGGATATTGTGCTCCGATATAATCTTATAAGTATTCTTTGTCCCCTCAATCACCAGCTCGTCTGCCACTCCGCCGCCTCCACGCCCGGCGATATACAGTTCCTTAATTTCCCCTAAATTCTTTATCTCCCTGCTTTCAAATTCTCCGTCCTTATTTTTCGTCAGAACCAGCCTGGGATTGGCCTCATACCTTTTCTTTATATTGTCCAGCATCTGCTCCCTGTCTATCTCTTCCACCTCATACTCCCATCGGTACCACGCTTCCCCGTTTTCATAATCCGTATCGTAGGAATTAGTGATGAATTCCGTAAAGGCTTCCTCCTCTTTCATGCTCTCCCCGTCGTATTCCCCGCTTTCCTCCCCGATGCGCCTGGCCTGCAGATAAGAGGTATCTTCTGCGCCGTCTGATTTCCAGACTCCCGCATCCGTCCCAAAGCCGCAGGAAGTGGAATAATAATAAGAACCGCACAATTCATCCCCATAATACAGCAGCTGCCCGGTAGTTTCCTTCACTGCTTTCGTCGTCTGGGCATTCTCGGAAATATTGTTATAAACCTGATATCCTGCGCTGTCGTCCACATGTGCCCCGAATGCCGCAATGCCCGAATGGGCCATGTTCCGGTATGCATAAGTCCTTGCACAGACTGCCTGTGCCTTCAATGCTTCCAGCGGATAAGAGGCGGGCATTTCACTGGGCACCACCGAATAAAGATACTCTTCCAGCAGCAGTTCATTGACAATTACCAACCCTTCCGGAGTCTTTGCAATCTCCATTTTCCCCCGGTAGGCAGGTGTTCCCTGTGACCGTTCCACCGACAGCAGCCGGATTCTTCCGGTCAGCGCGGCAGGCTCTATATATATTCTGTCTCCCTTGAAAAACTCACTTTCCCCATCGATGGTGACCGTATCCCCGGCCTGATACTCTTTCCGCTCTGCCGCGCCGTATTCCCCATACCGCAAGGCAAAATCCGTATCCGCCGTCAGCTTTACTTCTTCATGGTATGCGCCGGAATATCCGGTATTTTTAATGACCACCCGTATATTCTCCATGGCCTCGTCCCTTGTCAGCAGGCCGGCACAGATTACCCCGTCCTCCAGCACAAAATCGGCAAAATCATATCCGATCCGCAGGTCCCCCTGTCCTCCTTCCGACAGGCTTCCGAACAATTTATATACTTTCATGTTCTCCCCATACGGATACTTGCCCATGCCCTCTATTTCCATTTCCCCGTCCCGCACGCTCAGAAGCTTCCCGCTGATTTTTTCGTCTTTTACCTTCACGGACTGCAGCCTGCCGTCGGCAAAATCCAAATCCGCCACCTGTTCCCGCCAAAGGTTTTCCGCCTTGCCGTAAGGCACCCAGATTTCCCAGTCTCCGTGAAATACCTGCAGCCTTTTCCCTTCTTCCGCTTCGATAATCCATATATTTTCCCAATCCATGCCGCGGCTTACCACTTCCCGCACGGTCAGCAGTTCTTCCCCTTTCCGGTACGCCCGCAGAACCTGATACCCAAAATCCCGGAAGATATCCGACCGAAACGTGAAAACCCCCTCCCGGGCGAGGAGGCTGTTTTCCGCCAAAACGTTCTGCTCCCTGTCCGATACCTGACTGCCAATGCCCAATACCGTTACGTCGTCCAGTACAATGATGTCCTGCATTCCCTTCTTTTCCAGGACATCTTCATAACAGGCATACCAGTCGTCCTTCAGCACAAAGTATTCTTTCCTATACTTTTTCCCCCATTCCTTTTCCCGCTCTTCCTCCTCCTGTGTTCCGGCTCCCCATGCTTTTGTCAGATCCAGCCATTCCGAAAACTGTCCGTAAGTCAGCAGACTGCCGCTGTCGGCTTCCAGCGTCTCCTTCCAACTTATGTAACGGGTGTCACTGCCGTACGCGGCAGCAAAATCTTCTTCCAGAGCTTCCGTCAATATCACGGCATCCTGTAAGCGGATATATTCCCCTTCCGGCTGTGGAATCCGGTTCCTGCGGATGCTTATTGCCAAAATATACCCTATCATCAGCATACCTGCCAAAATCAACAATGTTTTCAGTATCAGCCTTTCCTTCTTGCCCATTGATACCTCCGTTTTCAGCCTATTCCTTTTCCGGTTCCATATCCGCCGTCCTACAGCTATATTGCGTAATTGTGCGTAGAAAAAAGCAGCCATAAGGGCTGCTTTTTCTTTTGTAGTATACTACATATTCCCCCAAAATGCCGGTTCCTGTCCTTTGACTCCTAGCCGCGCTAGGTGGGTAACCGCAACCTTACTTTTGCCTTCCCCTCCAATCCTCATATATGAGTGGGGGCTTGACAGCCATAAGACAATATAGGAATCCCGTTTAAAGTAAATGTAGGTTCAAAATAACAAGAGTTGTCGTACATTCCAGGTTAGTTCTATTATATCCAATCATCGCGTAAATTACAACTGTAAATTTTGGGATTTGACATATTATTTGTAACAGGGAAGCCGCAGGCTGTACTGATACTATTATTTAATTGACCGGATCTTGGACTTGCCCACACATAATGTTCATGCCTGCCTTTGCATCTCCGCAGATATTGCCGCAGGTGACCGAGCACCCGGCCTTCACGCTCCCTTCCACATCCCCGCACGTCACATTGCTTCCGGCTTTCACATCGCCTTCCACCGTGTCGCAGTTCACTTCCGACCCGGCGCTCACATTGCCTTCCACCGTGCCGCAGTTTACTCCGGCTTCCGCACTCACATCGCCTTCCACCGTGCCGCAGTTCACTTCCGACCCGGCGCTCACATTGCCTCCCACCGTGCCGCAGCTTACTCCGGCTTCCGCATTCACATCGCCTTCCACCGTGCCGCAGTTTACATTTCCCCCCGCTTTCACATCCACTGCCACACTCCGGGATTCTATCTCCGCATTTCCCCACACTTCCACCTGAAGCCCCCCGGCCAGTTCCCCAAACTCTTCTCCGAAGAAAATTTTTACCGCATCCTGTTTCCCCTCCTTCCGCTCTTTCTCCCACTTCTTCTTATCAAGAATCTCTCCGTTCCGATACTGTATGACATAAAGTACGTCCCTCTCTGTCCCGTCTCTCAGACTGTCTTTGATCCGTTCCGCTTCCTCTTTTTCCAATGTACTGCCACAGTCCGCCCCCTTTCCCGTAAGAAGGTAATCTGCCGTCACCTGAAAATACTCCGCAAGCGTGGGCAGAAAGGCTATGTCAGGACAGGACTGCCCGTTTTCCCATTTGCTCACCGCCTGCATGCTGACACCGCATACATCCGCAAGCATCTCCTGGCTGATTCCCTTACTCCCCCTAAGTTCTTTAATTATTTCCCCAACCTTCAATTCGCCCATATTTTTCCTCTTTTCTGTTTTCTGTTTTTCTTTTTTTCTGTTTTTTCCTCTTTTCTGAATAAAATGGAGTTCCCCAATCTTATTATGTTCATCCGGATATAGTAACCATACCGTATTTTCCCTATTCCGGAAAGCAATTATTGGTTGAATGCCGCTCAACCAATGGTTGAGCGACATATCTTGTCTGCACAGGGCTGTGCAATTCAAGTAGGAAAGTCCTTCTCCCCGACTCGTCGCGCAGGGCTGCACATAAAGAAAAGCCCCAGAAACTGAGCATTTCCAAGACTTTTCCCAATATTTATCATCAGACGGTTCCTGTCAGGCATTTTCTGTCAGACAATTCCCTGCGCCGTCATGGCTTCCGCAACTTTTAAGAAGCCTGCAATATTAGCGCCTGCCACATAGTTGCCTTCCATGCCGTATTTCTTTGCCGCATTGTCCAGATTATGGAAGATATTGACCATAATATTCTGAAGCTTGCTGTCCACTTCCTCGAAGGTCCAGCTCAAACGCTCGGAATTCTGGCTCATTTCCAATGCGGAAGTAGCTACGCCGCCGGCATTTGCCGCTTTGCCGGGCGCAAACAGTACGCCGTTTGCCTGCAGATATTCGGTAGCTTCCATGGTAGTAGGCATGTTCGCGCCCTCTGCCACTGCAATACATCCGTTTGCCACCAATGCTTTCGCATCGTCAAGCAGCAGTTCGTTCTGTGTTGCGCAGGGAAGGGCCACGTCGCACTTAATGCCCCATACGCCTCTGCCTTCATGATATTCCGCACTGCTCCTTGCCGCTGCATATTCCGTCAGTCTGGCTCTTTTTACCTCTTTTACTTCTTTCAGCAGAGCCACGTCAATTCCTTCCGGGTCATATACCCAGCCTGTGGAATCGGACACGGTAACTACTTTGGCGCCTAACTGCTGCGCTTTCTGGCAGGCATAGATTGCCACGTTGCCGGAACCGGAAATTACTACGGTCTTCCCGTTGATGTCATGGCCGTTGCATTTCAGCATTTCCGCGGTTAAATACAACAGTCCGTAGCCGGTAGCTTCCGTCCTGGCCAACGACCCGCCGTAAGACAGTCCTTTGCCGGTAAGCACACCTTCGTATACCCCTTTGATTCTCTTATACTGCCCGTACATATAGCCGATTTCCCTCGCACCCGTACCGATGTCGCCGGCAGGAACGTCTGTATCCGCACCTATGTATTTGCTCAGTTCCGTCATAAAACTCTGGCAGAATGCCATCACTTCCCTGTCGGATTTTCCCTTCGGATCAAAATCGGAACCGCCTTTACCGCCCCCAATCGGAAGACCTGTCAGCGAATTCTTAAATATCTGCTCAAAACCAAGGAATTTAATAATGCCCAGGTTTACGCTGGGATGCAGACGGAGACCGCCCTTGTAAGGCCCGATTGCACTGTTGAACTGCACGCGGAAAGCATTGTTTACCTGCACCTGTCCCTTGTCGTCCACCCAAGGTACCCGGAACAGCAGCTGCCTCTCCGGCGTAACCAGCCTTTCCAGAAGCGCATCTCTCCTGTAAGCTTCTTCGTTCGCCTCAATGACTACCCGAAGAGACTCCAGAACCTCTTTTACCGCCTGATGAAACTCCGGCTGTGCCGGATTTTTTTCTACCACTAAATCAAATACCTCATCCACATATGACATTTTTCATGCCCTCCTTCACTTTTTATATCCTTCACGGAATATCCTTGCCAATCCGTGTATGCCGGAAATTCCTTCCTGCCCGAACTTTCTTTCCGGAACAGAGCCGGCCTTTCCTATTCTGCAGAAATGCCTCGGGCAGCATCCCCTACGTCCAGACTTCTTGCCCACATAGTATTATATACTGCCGCCGGAATTTGCACAAGACGCTTTAGGCCATTAAACCGTAAAAGTTTTATATTAGTTTTTCTTCGTTTTTTAGACAAATTGTACAATAATACATGTATACAATCTTTCCTCCGGCATATCTCCCGCACTATAAATACTTTTTCAGCCGCTCGATATTTTTTTCCTCAAAATCCATTAACTCTTTTGCAATCTCCAAAGAAAAACCGTCGGCTCTCTCATGATGGTTCAGCGCCTTGCACATATCGGTAATGCCGCGGCTGCTTCCCTGAATCATCAATTCCGCAATATGGCTTGTGCTTGTGTTGAAAAGCGTATTGGAATGGATTCCCCCTACCAGCATCATCTGACTAACGTTGTTGGTGCGGTAAGGCTCTGCTTTTCCTTCCAGAATCTTGTCCAAGGCCTTGTTATGGATTTCCGAATATTTCAATGACTGCCTCGACAACTGTATGGCCAGCCCGTCATCATATACCTTATCGCTGATTGTGTCGATGGCTTTCATGGCCATTTCCGTGTTTTTCTGTACCTCCCTCAGTATTTCCGCATCATCTCTCTTCATGCCCCATTGCCTCCTGTCCTTCCTATTCTTGCCATTGCCGCATCCTGACCATACGGTCAGGATTTTCTCACAGCCGGCACAAAAAAAGGTGCCGGCACAAAAATATATTCTGTGTCTACACCTTTTATTTTTACCGCTCATTCCACGTCTATTCACGAATGAGAATTTTTATTTCAAAAAGTACGCGCCGGCAGAAATGTCTGCCCCAAGGCATGGATACTTTCTGTTATTAATATTTAATGACCGCATATACGCCGGCACCGCCCGTCGTATCAAAAGTAACCGTATTTGCGTCGTTGTCCAAATCCTTCAGAACCGTATACGCGCCGCCGGCACGCACACAGATAACCGCATATGTCTTATCTGCCTGTTTAAAGTTCTTCGGAATTCCCAATACGATCCTGATAGCCGCACCGTCGGAAGGAAGCTGCGTATATTTGCCTGCCGACATTTTCCCGAACTCAATGTTCAGCATCGGGCCGGCAACGGCTTTCTGCTCTGCAACCGCCGCATCCATGGCTGCTTTTGCCAAGGGGCTCTTCTTTGCGCTGAAATCGGAAAACTTACCGTATACCTTTTCGTTATCTGCCAGTCCGTAGTTCTTGGCGATGTCTGCTTCCGCAGTGGCAACAATGGAACCGTTAACATTGGTTGCAAGGTATGCGCCGGCTACCGATGTCTTAACAGTCCCTACGGAACTGGTAGACGGAATTTCCGGTGCTTTCACCTCTTCGGCTGCGGCGGAAGTACTTGCCGCCTGCACATTGCCGCTTGGTTTGTTTTCGCCGGGGGTATTATTCTCATCTCCTCCGGGGGTATTGCCTTCGTCCCCTCCGGGAGTGTTGCCTTCACCGGGCTTATTTCCCTCATCTCCTCCGGGGGTATTTCCTTCACCGGGCTTATTTCCGCTGATAGTGTCGTCACTGCCGTCTCCGGGCTTGTTTCCGTCGTCCGGGGTACTGCCCTCGTCTCCTCCGGGGGTATTTCCTTCGTCTCCTCCGGGGGTATTGCCTTCATCTCCGGAATTGCCGCCCTTGAGGTTGGGCAGATAATCCGCTTCTATTTCCGAAGCATAGACGGTTCTGCCACTGACCACATACCGCAAGTTATTATTCACATCCACCATTGCCACTACAGGAGTCGCGATGGTACCTGAGGTATTCCCGTCCGCATGGAGATAATCATATACTGCAAACGTTGCGTTTCCGGTGTCATCCGCCACGAACTGAATAAGTCCTTCCGGGCAGTTGGTCTCCTGAAACTCCCTGATTTCCTCCTGTGTATACCCTCTGAAATCAATCGCGCACACATCAGCCTCTCCGTTTGCCAGCCAGCTGCTGGACGAGAAATCCTGCAGTGTATATTTGCAACGGGAGCACCCGGGCATAAAGAACACGATAAGCTTAGGTTTCCCGTTACTCTTGGTAGATACCGACTCCCCGTCAATGCTGGTGAAACTGAAATCCAGATTCGCGGTTCCTTCCGGCAGTTCCGCCGCCTCTGTCGGCATTGCCGGTATTGCCGGAAGCAGCAGAAGCAGCACTAACAGCAAACTTAAAATTCTTTTCTTCATTTTCACGTTTTCCTTTCTTAAATGTGGTTTTCCTACCGCTGGTCACAAAATAACATTGATAAAGTCATCATTGATAAAACTATCATTGAGAAAAATATCATTGATAAAGCTATCATAGAGAAAAATATCATTGATATTTCGTAGTTATGTAGTTTGATGATTATATAATAACAGCACTAATATGTCAAGTAGTTCTGCGCAGATTTCACAAAAATCAATTTTGGGTATTCTGTCTGCGCAGCTGCAGGACCCAGGAGCCTGCTGACAGCCAATGCCCTGCGGCAAGACAGCCGGCCTGCGGCTTCCCCGTTACGGAATCTGCCCGTCCCAAGCCGCCTGCGGCGACAGGCAGACAATGAACAGATCGGAGAAATACGGAAAACGTTCTTGCTCATAAGACAGACAGAGAAACAGCCGAAAGGCTGATAAAAAAGAAAACTTATTCTTGATGAGATTAGAAGAAATCGAAGCGTCGGTCATGCAGCCGGCATAATCAGAGAAACAATTTAACAGCAAAATAACAACGTAAAGGCGCATGGAACAGTAAATGTAAACCATACGCCTTTTTGTGCTCAAAAGGATATAACATGAAAGAATATTCAGACCACTATCACCGCACCCGCTATTCCACATAATCGGACTTCACAAAGGCCGTCTGCCCCTTATACTTCACTCTGGTCCAGCCGTCCGCCTGTTTCACCACGAGCTCAAGCTTCTCTCCTTCATAAACAAGCCCTAACTTTTCTCCGCTTTCGCTTGCGGATTTCCTCACATTCACGCTGGTCTTTACGGTAACGGTATCCCCGTTGCCCGCGGAAGCCGTCTGTGTGGCCGCTGCCGGCGCGGAATCTGTACTGCTGTCATTGCCGGCCTGTTCCGGCGCCGCATCTGCAGCCGGCGCTTCGGAAACCACTGCAAGGAATTCGCTCTTTATAAAAGCGTCCTTCCCTTCAAATGTTATCTTGCTCCAACCGTTTCCCCGTTCCTCCAGAAGCGTAAATTCATCGCCCACCTGCGCTTTCCCTATACGATCCGCAGTCTCGCTGTCCGAACTTCTGATATTGACTACATCGGTAGCCTTTACTTTCTTTATTGTAGCGGCCGGTTCGGAAGCCTGCTCCTGTGGCGATTCCGCTGACTGTGCCGGTTCCTCTGCCGGTTCTTCCCCGGTTCCTTCCGCTTCGCTGCCCTCCGCACCGCTTTCCCCGTCAGCCGCCGCTTCCTGCTGCCGTGCTTCTTCGGCTTCCGCCTTTGCCAACGCCTCGCCGACGGAAACGTCAATGCGTTTCGACAAATCAAATAAATATGCTCCCAACTCCTCATCGGAAGCCAACAGCTCATTGTACTCCACCGCAACCCGGTTATTTAAGTCTACCACATCTTCCTGAAGGGAAACATCCTTAATATACTGTACCACGACGGAATTATCCTCGCCCCCGTTGATATAGCACTCCCCGTTCTCGTCCGTACATACATAAAACGCCTGCATGCCCGGCACTAACTGGTCATATTCCGTAAATTTCATCTTGGAATATACATATGCCAGATAGGAGCCTTCCACCGGGCCTTTCTTTGTATATACCGTCAATTCCGGATAATCCTCCGTATATTTGCTCATTTCACGGATTCTCAGCTTTTCCTTTTCTTCCACATATTCATTCATGGATACCACCGCATCCACATCCCCGGCCGCCATCGCTTTATAATAATTGCTTATCAATGTATTGACAGCCGGATAAGCATTTTCCTCCAACTCCAGCTGCGGAATCTCTTCCGGCGTGTCTCCTTCCCCCTGAATCGGCTCTTCCGCATTGGCAGGCATTTCCGCAAGCTGCGCTTCCACTTCCTCGGCCGCTTTTCGGTTGACGTTGACCGCTACGATAACTGTAATCGAAACACATATAAGAAGCACTGCCGGCATCACCACCTTGGCATGCTCCGATATCCATTCTTTAAAATCTTCTATTCTGTCCCTAATACTTTTGTTGTCCATAGGTGATAAATATCCTTTCTTCCAGTTATAGGAAAACGGCTTTTGCCGTTTCCGCCTGCGCCGTCCGCATGCCGCGAATGCAGCATAATTCCCTATGTTCTCTATGCGGACGAATGCATCCATTTACTCATTTACACCGATACGGCTAACGCGAATTAGTTCCCGATTGAATTCTTCCGGTAATATGAATTACCCTCAGAGTGATGTAATGCACTCGACAGGAATCGAACCTGCATTAAAGGCGTCGGAGGCCTTCGTTCTATCCGTTAGACTACGAGTGCATAAAATAATACCTTATTCAAATATTACAAATTTGTTACATCACTCTGAATATAATATCACATTCGCGTCCAATTGTCTAGTGTAGTTTTTGGAAACTTTCAAAAAATTTTAAAAAATTTTTTCCAGCCTCTTATTTTCCCCGGAAAAATAGTATACCGAATCGGTCAGCACATCTTCCGGCTCCACTTGGGTTTCGTTGATTTCGCATACCATCTTCCACAAATCACCGCCTTTTTCCCTGCCCTCGTCCGGAATAAGGATGACCTCATGGACGGAACTGGGAAGGAGGAAAAAGTCACTGCCGATTATTTCCGCAATTTTTTCCAGCAGGCCGTCATATAATATCACCGCCGCCCCGAATAATTTCCTTTCATTCCCCAGCACATACATGCAGGATTTATATCCGTTGCCTGCCGGCGGTTCTGCCGTTTCTTCCGCCGCGGCTTCCGTCCGGCCCCCGGCCCCGGCTTTTCCTTTCCCGGATTTCTGCCGCAAGTCTTCCTCAAAGATTTCCTCCATCATCTCTTCTATGGACAGCAGACGCGGAGGCAGAAGACGGGGAGTATTGCGCTTTGCGTCCTCATACAGCCTTTCCTTTGAAATATTCCACATTTTTATATGGCTTTCATAAATCGGTATTGTGGCATTCTCCATTTCCTCTCCCGGCACCTGGCAGTAAAACACCACCGCCATATCCAGAAACGAAATATAGGGTACCTGCCGCAGCAATTCTTTATTCTTCTCATAGCTAATCACTTTACAGACTACCCGTTCCTTCATCTTGGCATAATCCAGAAAAAAGTCCATATTCATGCTCTTCTTTCGTCGGCTTTCTTTATAAATGCGGAAAATCTCATCCATCACTTCACTGAAAGTTTCTCCTTTCTCATATGCTTCGTGCAGGCCGTTCAGATAAATATTAGGCGAAATATTCATCTCCTTCTCCGAAATCATAATGCTGTACAATACGATTCCGTTATTTTTTATGATTCTTTTAATACTTACATCCGCCTCGTGCCCCACATAAATGCACAGGCTTTTTTTCACTTTCCTGCAAAATTCCATAATTTCCATATATACATTTCTCCTTTTCCCGCCTGCAGGCATATGCCCCGGCTCTCAGGCTTAAGCCGTCCTTCCGTGCCGCCTCCCACACTTACCCCGGTTTCCGAATCGGCAGCTTGTTCAGGCCTTTCGCCTCACCGGCAATATGCGCTGTAAGCGCTTTGTTTTTTGCATGATTTTTATTTGCTTTCTGCTGGATTTCGATTTTGTTTCTATTTAATTTCCATGTAATTTCTATGTAATTCCTCTTCTGCTTATTGCTCTGATATTTGGGATTTATATGGAGATTCCTTATACGAAACAGTTTCCGGATGGATGCTTCCGTTAGATGCCCATGTGCAATCGAGTAGGGAAGAGCCATCTTCCCCTGCTCGCCGCGCGCCCCGTGCGCCGAGCCAGCGGCATATTTCATCGTCGTAGGGCTGTGCATAGAAAAAGACAATAGAAATCAACTTCCATTGTCTTATAAGCTTATCCTATATGAACAGAAAAAATTTATACCCTTGAAAGATACTCCCCTGATCTGGTATCGATTTTAATGACATCGCCCTGATTAACGAACAAAGGAACATTGACGGTTGCCCCGGTCTCCACTACGGCAGGTTTCGTTGCTCCGGTTGCCGTATCCCCTTTAAAGCCCGGTTCCGTGTCGGTAATCTCCAGTTCCACAAACAGCGGCGGCTCAATGGCAAATACATTGCCGTTGTGAGAACATACCTTCACCATTTCATTTTCTTTCACGAATTTGAGCGTATCGCCGACTGCCTCCGAATTGAGTGCAATCTGCTCATAATTCTCCGTATCCATGAAATTATATAAATCACCGTCCGAATATAAATATTGCATATCTTTTCTGTCAATGCGTGCCTGCGGGCATTTTTCCGTGGGTCTGAAAGTCTTTTCAACCACGCCGCCGCTCTTGATGTTTTTCAGCTTCGTCCTTACGAATGCCGCGCCTTTGCCCGGCTTCACATGCTGGAACTCAATAATCTGGTAAATATTATTATCTAACTCAATAGTAATACCATTTCTGAAATCACCTGCAGAAATCATAAAATATTCCTCCTAAAATTTTCACGTTATAATTCTTTTCTAGTTTATACTAAAAAGATTCATTTTTCAACTACTTTTTCAAACAAAAATCAATTGCCTCCAAATAACCTTCCAAACCATGCCCGTAAATCTGTTTGTCGCAGGCCGGGGCCGTTACGGAAATCTTGCGGAACTCCTCCCTTTGCGTAATGTCCGAAATGTGAATTTCCACTTTGGGCACCGTAATGCTGGCAAGGGCATCCCGAATGGCATAACTGTAGTGAGTATAGGCACCGGGATTGATGACAATCCCCTCCGTTCCGTCAAAGTAGGATTCCTGAATCCGGTCAATGATGGCTCCTTCATGATTACTCTGGAACACCTCTATCCGGCTCCCGCACTCCTCCCCTTTCTTTGCAATCAGACGCAGCAGATAATCATAGTCCTCCGTCCCGTATATGCTTTTCTCCCGTATTCCCAAAAAATTCAGGTTAGGGCCGTTAATCACCAGCAATTTCATTCATTTCTCCGCCTTTCTCCTATTTTCTGTTTTTATATTTTATTTTCTGTTTT
>CAJTVK010000103.1 GCA_910579645.1 uncultured Lachnospiraceae bacterium
CACTAAAAAAACTCACGCACGGGCGTCCGCCTCTCAACACAACATGCAGGCTGAATTGTTACACTGTTACCAAAAGAGTAATGATTTTTAGTTGACGAATAGGTTCAAGAAATGTAAAATAAAATTTATGCATAAAATGCAGCATTATAATGTATGAATATACGGGAGGAAGGAAAAGTGTCCAGAGTTTATAATTTTTCGGCAGGCCCGGCGGTCCTGCCTGAGGAAGTGCTGAAAGAAGCAGCCGATGAGATGTTGGATTATAAGGGAACCGGTATGTCCGTCATGGAGATGAGCCATCGTTCCAAGGCTTATGATACTATCATTAAGGAAGCGGAAGCGGATCTGAGGGAATTGATGCATATTCCCGACAATTATAAGGTACTGTTTTTGCAGGGCGGGGCCAGCCAGCAGTTTGCCATGATTCCTATGAATCTTATGAAAAATAAGAAAGCTGCCTATATCGTTACCGGGCAGTGGGCGAAGAAAGCATATCAGGAAGCGAAAATCTACGGGGAGGCCATAGAGGCCGCTTCTTCCGCGGATCAGACGTTTTCTTATATACCGGATTGTTCGGATCTGGATATTCCGGAGGATGCGGATTATGTGTACATATGTGAAAACAATACGATTTACGGGACAAAATTCAAGACGCTGCCCAACACGAAAGGCCATACGCTGGTGGCGGACGTGTCTTCCTGTTTCCTGTCGGAGCCTGTGGAGGTGGAAAAATACGGCGTGATTTACGGCGGCGTACAGAAAAACGTAGGCCCTGCCGGCGTAGTGATTGTCATAATAAGGGAAGACCTGATTACGGAAGACGTGCTTCCGGGCACACCCACTATGCTGAAATATAAGACCCATGCGGATGCGGATTCGCTTTATAACACGCCTCCGGCGTACGGAATCTATATCTGCGGCAAAGTATTCAAGTGGCTGAAGAAGCAGGGCGGCCTTGCGGCAATGAAGGAATATAATGAAAAGAAGGCCAAAATTCTTTATGATTTCCTTGATGAAAGCCGGCTTTTTAAAGGGACAGTCCGGAAGGAAGACCGTTCTTTGATGAATGTGCCTTTTGTCACGGGAAATGAGGAATTGGATGCCAAATTCGTGAAAGAAGCGAAAGAGGCAGGCTTTGAAAACCTGAAAGGGCATAGAAGCGTCGGAGGCATGCGTGCCAGCATTTATAATGCCATGCCAATCGAAGGAGTGGAGAAGCTGGTGGAATTCATGAGGAAGTTTGAGGCGGAAAACATCTGATTCAGAAAAGAGGTCAAAAATGTTTAAATATCATTGCTTAAATCCGATTGCTGCGGTAGGATTGGATAAATTTACGGAAAAGTATGAAAAAACAGAGGATATAAAAGAAGCGGACGGCATTTTGGTGCGCAGCGCCGCCATGCATGACATGGAACTGCCGGAGAATCTGCTGGCGGTGGCAAGAGCCGGTGCGGGCGTCAATAACATTCCTTTGGATAAGTGCGCGGAAAAGGGCATTGTGGTATTCAATACGCCGGGAGCAAATGCCAACGGCGTGAAGGAACTGGTTATTGCCGGCATGCTGTTAGCCTGCCGTGACATTGTGGGCGGGATTAACTGGGTGGCTGCCAATAAGGACGATGCGGACATTGCCAAGACGGCGGAGAAGGCAAAGAAAAATTTTGCAGGCACCGAGCTGCAGGATAAGAAGCTTGGCGTGATTGGTCTGGGTGCTATCGGTGTGAAAGTGGCAAACGTGGCAAAGCATATGGGGATGGAAGTCTACGGTTACGACCCTTATGTATCCGTGCATGCAGCATGGAATCTGAGCCGGGATGTAAGGCATGCCATGAACGTGGATGAAATCTATGAGCAGTGCGACATTATTACCATTCATGTGCCGCTGATGGACAGCACTAAGGGCATGATAGATAAGGCGGCTATCGGGAAAATGAAAGACGGGGTTATTTTGCTGAACTTTGCAAGGGATTTGCTGGCAGATGAAGCGGCGGTGCTGGAAGGAATCCGGGCCGGGAAAATCCGCAAGTATGTTTCCGATTTTGCAAACCCCACCACGGCAGGGCAGGACGGGTGTATCGTAATCCCTCATCTGGGTGCATCCACGGAGGAGTCCGAGGACAACTGTGCGAAAATGGCTGTGGAGCAGATGATGAATTATTTGGAAAACGGCAATATTATCAACAGTGTCAACTATCCCAACTGTGATATGGGCATCTGTGCTCAGGCAGGCCGAATCGCTATCTTCCATAAGAACATTGCCAATATGATTACGAAGTTCACTGCCTGCTTCGGGGATCAGGGCATCAACATTACCGATATGATGAACAAGTCGAAGGGGGAAGTAGCTTATACGATGTTGGATTTGGAAAGTCCGGCTACGGCGGAGATGATTGGGAAACTACAGTCCATTGACGGCGTGTTCAGGGTAAGGGTTGTGAAATAAGGACGGATAAATCATGACGCATATCCGATAGAAATTGTCTTTCGGGTGAGAATAAGCCATTTTTCCGGCAGCGTGCAGCGGGCGGAAGAACGGCTTATTTTAACCTTTTGCAGCAAGACTGCACGATAAACCATTGTTCCGTTCGGAAAGAAATTACAGTTCTGCTTTGCATGGTTCGTGTAGTACTGCATTGCAAAATTTCGACGGTGATGTGGTGCGTCGACTGAGAGGTACCTTGCAAAAACCGGGTGCAATACGAAGCGGCAGGGGCTATATGGGAGAAAGGAACATGGATAACGAAAAAGTTTTTAGGATGGAGTATGGGAAAATCTATACGCTGCTGCTGAATAAAGTGGTGAAAAAAGGCCGCTCCAAGGAGGAACTGGATGAAGTGATCCGATGGCTGACGGGTTATTCCCAGGAAGAACTGGAAAGGCTGGCAGGGACGCAGACCGGGTATGGGGATTTTTTCCGGAATGCTCCGTGCATGAATGAGAACAGGAAATTGATTCGGGGAGCCGTGTGCGGCGTGCGGGTAGAGGAAATCGAGGATCCGCTGATGCGGGATATACGGTATCTGGATAAATTGGCAGACGAACTTGCCAAGGGAAAAGAAATGAGTAAGATTCTGAGGTCTTAAGGAACTATTGCGAAAATAGGAAAGCCTGGCTTCGGGAGGAGAAGGTATGGGGAAGGGCAGAACGGCGTGGTGGAAATCATGGATACCGCATTATGTGACGAACAGGCAGATGCTTTGGTTCTACGGGAAGGCCGCGCGGCTTTTCCGGATGCCGGAGGCTAAAATTGCCGAAAACAGGGAGAAAAACCGAAAGCTGCTTTTGGCAGGGGACAGTCCGCTGAAAGAAGGGAGATATATCGAAAATCAGGCGGAGTGGGGGAAGGTGCGGTTCGGATGTTCGAAACGTTCCAATATGGCCTATTCGGGCTGTGAGATTATAGCGGCCTATAATGCCAAGCTGGCGTTGGGGGAGCCGGTTTCTGCCTTGGACATGGCGGAATTGATTGCCCGGTATGAAAGGAAGGGGGCAGCCCTCAGAGGGGCCATCGGCACGTCGCCGAAGGAGATAGCCTGCTATTTTGAAGAGTGCGGATATGAGGTAAGGATGACGGACAGCAGGGATTCCGAAATTTTGGAGGCCATCGGAAGAGAGAGCGGCACGGTGATTGTGACGGCTTATAATGACCGGAACGACATTACGAAAGAGATACATACCGTGTCCGTCACTAAGGACGAAAAAAAGGAATATACATTGCATAATGTATATTCCTATGACCGGGGCAGAGGTTCCTATGCGGCAAAGGGCAGCTATGCTGCCTTGCAGGAAGCTGTGAGGAATATGGCATCGGCTCCGGAAGTCATCTGCGTGATAGGCATCCGCAGAAAAAAATAAATTCTATTATGGATTTTCTTTTAATATTTTCTTTATGGCATATACGCATTCAATGAGTATATGCTTTTCTCTTGCATTACAAGACTTTATAATATCCACAAATTCTTGATTGTAGTTCGTTTTCGGCGTTTCCGCTATGGATTCCAGCACCAAGAAGTCCAGGCTGCATTCCAGCGCGTTTGCAATTTCAATCAGTGCTTCCAGGGACGGGTGGGCATTGTTTGTTTCAATGTTGGAAACATGCTTTGCCGAGAGCCCGATATAATTCCCTAATTGTTCCTGTGTCATATGTTTTTGGATTCTCATTCGTTTTATCCGCTTTCCGATAGCGAGGTAATCGACCATATAATATCCTCCGTTTATTTCTGCAGTCGGCAAGTGAAGCGACCTGTGACAGTAGGGCCTTGGCATTTTGCGGCATGCCTTATTCATTTTACCTTGGTGTGTATTGCATTATAATACTCTGCCGCAAGAAATCCTTGCCATTCAATATTTTGCCTTTACATGCAAGGATATATTGTGATACAATACTAACGGACAAATAACGGAAGGATAAATATGAGGAAGTGCACGGAGGAAAGGACAGAGGCGGGGCAGTAGGAAAGGGGCTTAGGAAGAAATGACACAAAAGCACAAAATACCGTTGGTCAAGTGGTGCGGAAAATTATTGGCCGGCCTTATGGCAGGCACGGCACTGATGCTGTGGGCATATATGCTGCCTACGGAACCGATGCGGGAGAATGTGGCCAGAAGCAGTTCCCTGTTTGATTTGGAGGGAGCCTATCCGGAACTGGTAAAAGGTTACAGCTATACCAGGCTGGATAACTTTACGGACAGTATTATGCTGGGGGCAGCCATATATGACGGGGAGGAGCCGCTGACGGAACAGGCTATGCAGAATTTCCATATTGATTCCATGGAATTGCCGCCCGTGCTGGCATTGACGAATTATGCCAATCAAGTGACGGCATATGAATATTATAAGGTAGCCTATGGCAGATATTGGCATGGGTATTTAGTGCCGCTGAAGCTGCTGTTGCTGGTTTTTGATTACGGAGATATAAGAATCTTGAATTTTTTCCTACAGAATTTTTTGCTTTGCATTGTTTTGGGGATGCTTGTAAGAACGGAAAAGAAAAAATATACCCCGGCATATCTGGCTGCCGTTTTTACGCTGAACCCTTTGACAACCGCGCTGTCGCTGCAGTTCTCCGCCGTCTATTATATTATTTTAATTTCCTCTCTGTGTATGATAAGGGCAGGCAGGGAAGGAAAGGCAGAGGACGGAAGAACGGATAATCTGTTCTTCTTCACGGGTATGGCCACAAGCTATTTTGATTTCCTGACATATCCTATTGCAGGGGCAGGCATTTTGCTGGTTCTGTATCTTAATTTGCAGGAAGGGCGGATAGATAAGCGGCAGATAAAGGCCGGCATAAAAAAGCTGCTGCTCTGGGGATTTGGGTATGGCGGAATGTGGGCCGGGAAATGGCTTATCGGCAGCTTGCTCACAGGCACCGATTTCTTTCGGAATGCTTGGGAACAGAGCCTATTCCGCACATCCGCGGAAAATTGCACAAGAATCGGCGCGGTATGCAAAAATATCGGGGTCTTCCTGAAATGGCCGTTTCTATTGGTTTTCCTGACCATGGCTTTCTGTTATTTTATGAAGTTCAGAAAGGCAAATAAGTTGCGGAAATTCCTATGGCACAAAGAAAAAACGGCCGTTTGTGCCTATATGGCCGTTGCCTGCCTGCCGGTTGGCTGGCTCTGCATTATGGCAAATCATTCTTGGGAACACTATTGGTTTACATTCCGTACTTTTTCCGTAACCTGTTTTGCGGTAGGGAGCTTGGTGCATCATTGCATTAATTCTTGAGTAATCAGTGCTTGACGGCGTACGGTCCCTCAGGGGATGACATGGCCGGATAGGCCATGTCATCCCCTGATTTACTGCAGCCGGTTTGCCATATGCGAAAATCCGCTGCCGCCATCCTCCATGCTTTCTTGGAATTTTGCCTCAGCCTCCACGCCTGCCTCGCTGGCAAGGTCCATATAAAGGATAAACATATCTTCCAGGGAAATGCCTTTCTCGCCGGCAATCTCTTCCAAAATCGGCCGCAGTGCATCCAACTGCACCGAAACCTGTGTTTTCTGCGGATCGATATCTTTCAAAGCCTCTTCCGCGTAGGCACTGATTCTTTCCCAAATAATTTTATGTTCGTCTGTCATCCGTACAGCCTCCTCGTTTTATAATGTTGCCGATTCTTACGCCGCTGTTTACAGCCAATGTCATTAAGTTAAGCGGCGGCCTGCTTCCGGAAGGATGTTTTTTACCCGGACTTTCGAAAAACGCCGGTACTTAGGAACTGTATTTTAACTCCTTAGTACCGTTGCGTTTGCCGCAGAGCGGAAGCGTGTCCGGGTAAAAAACATCCTTCCGGAAGCAGGCCGCCGCTTAGCTTAATGACATTGGTTCACAACTTTAAAATTATTTTATCACTTGACGCTTGTGCTGTATAGCTTAATTTGTTAGAATAATGCTATATCATATTACAAGGACGCGAGGATAAAGAAAATGGCAGATGTAAAACCCTTTAAAGCAATCCGTCCGAGAAGCGGCCTGGAGGGCAGGATTGCCGCGCTTCCCTATGATGTGTACAGCAGGGAAGAGGCAAAGCGGGAAGTGATGCGGGAACCGCTTTCTTTTCTGCGGATTGACCGGGCGGAGACGCAGTTTCCCGATGAGGTGGATATGTATGCGGATTGCGTGTATGAAAAAGCGCATGATCTTCTATGGGAAATGGTGGAACAGGGAGATTTTGTGGAAGAAGAGCAGGACTGTTATTATGTTTACGAACTGGTGATGAACGGCAGGTCCCAAGTGGGGATTGCGGCCTGTGCCTCGGTGGACGACTATATCGGGCAGGTAATCAGGAAGCATGAGAATACAAGGGAGGATAAGGAAAGGGATCGGATTCGCCATGTGGATGTCTGTCAGGCACAGACCGGGCCGATTTTCCTTGCTTACCGTTCCCAGCCGGAAATTAACGAAGTGGTGGAAAAGGTCAGGGCAGACGCGCCGCTTTATGATTTTGTCCCGCCGGACGGCATAGCCCACAGGGTATGGCGCGTTATGGATGCGCAAGACGTGGAAAAAATTAAGGAAGCTTTTTGGAAAGTGAAAAATATTTATATTGCGGACGGGCATCATAGATGTGCCTCGGCGGTAAAGGCTTCACAGAAACGCAGGGAAGCCATGCCGGGCTATTCGGGAAATGAAGAATTCAATTATTTTCTGGCAGTGCTTTTCCCCGACGATCAGCTGATGATTATGGATTACAACCGGGTGGTAAAGGATCTGAACGGATGGGAGGAGACGGAATTTCTGAGGCGGACGGAAGAGGCTTTCCGTTTGGAGGATATGGGGGAAGAGCCATACAGACCGGAACGGAAAGGGACTTTTGGCATGTATCTTGGGAACCGATGGTATCGGCTGACTTTAAAAGAGCCGCCTTTCGGAACCGATCCGGCAGCGGCGTTGGATGTGGCAGTGCTGCAGGAGAGGCTGCTGGCTCCGGTGCTCGGGATACAGAATCCGAAAACGAATCAGCGGATTGATTTTGTGGGAGGAATCCGGGGGCTTGAGGAGTTGGAGCGGAGAGTACATACGGATTGTAAAGTGGCATTTTCCATGTACCCTACTTCTATACAGGAACTGTTCGCGGTATCCGATGCGGGAATGCTGATGCCTCCGAAATCCACATGGTTTGAGCCGAAGCTGCGCAGCGGCCTGTTTATCCACCGTATATGACGGGCGCAGGAAATGCCCTGTCTGAACCGCCGCCTGCGGGAACAAGAAGAAAATAAAGATGAATAGAGTAGATAAATGAAAGAATTAAAGAAGAATAAGATAAGAAGGAAAAGATAAGAAGAAAAAGACAAAAAGAAAAAGATAAGAAGAAAAAGACAAAAAGAAAAAGATAAGAAGAAAAAGACAAGAAGGAAAAGATAAGAAGACAAAAAGAAAAAGACAAAAAAGAAGAAGACAAAAAGAAAAAGACAAAAAGAAAAAGACAAAAAAAGACTAAAAATAAAAAGATAAAAAAGAAAAATAAGGAAAGAAAATCGTTATCAGAAACGAGGATGGGAGAGCATATGGATAACAAACTGTATAAATTAATGAACTGGCCGGAAATAGAAGAAATCATTTATTCGGAATCGGATGACCCGCACCGTCTGCTGGGAGCCCATGTGACAGGGGGGAATACGTTGGTTCAGGCATTTTTGCCGGGGGCCAAGAGTGTGATACTTCAGAATAAGAAGGACAAGAAAAGTTATGAAATGGAGCAGGCGGATGAAGAGGGGTTTTTTGCGGTCCTGATTCCCGGCAAGACAAAGTTCCCTTATGAATATATTGCGGAATATGAGGACGGAACCCTGAAAAAAATAAAAGATGCCTATAATTTCCCGTCGCAGCTTACGGACAGTGACATGGAAAAGTTTGCCGCGGGAATCCATTACACCGTTTATGAGAAATTGGGGGCACACCCTATGGAAATAGACGGAGTGTCAGGCGTGAACTTTGCGGTATGGGCGCCCAATGCGGTGAGAGTCAGCACGGTTGGCGATTTCAACGGCTGGGACGGCAGGGTTCATCAGATGCGCAGGCTGAAAGAATCCGGCATTTTTGAAATATTCATTCCGGACGTGAAGGCCGGGGATAATTATAAGTTCGAGATAAAAGCAAAGGGCGGGCTCACCTTCTTAAAGGCAGATCCGTATGCGTTCGGGCAGCAGCTGCGGCCGGATACGGCCTCCGTTGTCCGGGAAGCGGCAGACAGCCAGAAGGTAAAATGGGAAGACGACAAGTGGATAGCAGGCAGAAAGGAACGGCAGGGAAAAGACAGGCCCATCAGCATTTACGAACTGTATCTCGGTTCCTTTAAGCAGGCAGAGGACGGCAGTTATCTGAATTACAGGGAACTCGCCCCCTTGGTAGCCGATTATGTGAAAGAGATGGGTTACACGCATATCGAACTGATGCCTGTGATGGAGCATCCTTTTGACGGCTCCTGGGGATATCAGGTCATTGGGTATTATGCGCCTACTTCCCGGTACGGGACGAACGAGGATTTCAAATATTTTATGAATGAAATGCATAAAGCCGGCATCGGCGTCATTCTGGACTGGGTGCCGGCGCATTTCCCAAGGGATACCTATGGGCTTTCCAACTTTGACGGAACCTGTCTCTATGAACATCAGGATCCGAGGAAAGGCTCTCATCCGCATTGGGGGACATTGATTTATAATTACGGCAGGCCGCAGGTTTCCAATTACCTGATTGCCAATGCCCTTTATTGGATTGAGCAGTATCATGCGGACGGAATCCGGATGGATGCGGTGGCTTCCATGCTTTACTTGGATTACGGGAAGGGCGACGGGCAGTGGGTGGCCAATATGTACGGCGGCCATGAGAATCTGGAAGCGGTGGAACTGCTGAAACATCTGAATTCCGTAGTGAAGAGACGGAATCCGGGTGTGCTGATGATTGCCGAGGAATCCACCGCATGGCCGAAAGTTACGGGAGATGTGGAGGATAACGGGCTTGGCTTTGACATAAAATGGAATATGGGATGGATGAATGACTATCTGGGCTATATTGCTTTTGACCCCTATTTCCGTGCCCATCACCATAATGAACTGACATTCAGCATGATATATGCTTACAGCGAGAATTTCATGCTTGTGTTCTCCCATGACGAAGTAGTCCACGGGAAGGGAACATTGATTGGGAAAATGCCGGGCGAGATTAAGGATAAATTTGCCAATCTGCGTCTGACCTATGCTTACATGATGCTGCATCCCGGCCGGAAGCTGCTGTTCATGGGACAGGATATCGCGGAATTTGATGAGTGGAACGAGACAAGGGAAGTGGAATGGGGACTGGTGCAGTTTGACAGCCATAAAGGGGTGCAGAAGCTGGTAAAGGCGCTGAATCATTTGTATACAACCCAACCGGCCATGTACCGGTTTGATTCTTCCTGGGACGGTTTTGAGTGGATTAACTGTATCCGTGCCAATGACTGCATGTTGGCATTTATGCGGAAAACCGAGAAAGAAGAGGAAACTTTGGTGGCAGTTGCCAATTTTGCCAATGTGAGCAAGCAGTTTGTCATCGGGGTGCCCTATGAAGGAAAATACAGGGAAATCCTGAATACGGACGATAGAGAGTTCGGCGGTGAGGGCATGGTGAATGCGGGCGAAATATGCTCGGAAGAAGGGGAATATGACGGGAAGCCGGCTTCCATCCAAGTGACAAGCGCACCTCTTTCCGTCAGCATTTTTGCTTATACGCCGTATACGGAAGAAGAAAAGGAAGAAATTGCCAGGAAGAGGGCGGAGATTCTGCGCCGGGAGAAGGAAGAGGCCTTGGAGCGGGAACGTCAGGAAAGGATAGCGGTCTTGGAGCAGGAGCGGCTGAATAAGGAAGCGGAGGCGGAGAAAGCGCTGAAGGAGGCGGAAGAAGCAAAACAGCGTGCGGACCGGATGCTGCGGGAAGCAAAGGCTGCGGAGGAAGAAGAAGAGAAGGTAAGGAAGGAGAGCCGGGAAGCCGCGGAAAAAGAAGCGGCAAGAAGGGCAGAAGAGGAAGCGAAAGCATCCCGGAATCCTGCGGAGGAATCGGAAGGAGCCGCAGGGAAGGAAGGAGCCGTGGAGAACGAGGCGGCAGGGAAAGAATCCGGAAAAAAGGAAGCGGCAAAGAAAGGGGCTGACAAAAAAGGAACAGCGAAACAAACGAGGCGTGCTTCCGGTAAGAAAAAATAAAAAACTATACTTTCAGGAGTAGGAAATGGAGTATCTGAAAATGTTAATGACACTTGGTGCGGAAGAGGAAATAGATCTTGGGGTAATAGAGCAGTTTTTGCAGGAACTGCCGGAAAAGGCATGGAACTTAGGCGTAAGGGTGCTTCTGTCCGTCGTGGTGCTGATTATCGGTATCCAGCTTATCAAATTAATCCGCAAGATTCTGAAAAACTCGCTGCAGCGGGGGAATGCGGACAAAGGGGTCATACAGTTTGCGGACTCCTTTGTAAAGGCCTCGCTGTATGTGCTGCTCATCATTACGATTGCCTCCGGGTTCGGGCTGGATGCGGCAAGCATTCTGGCTTTGCTGGGCTCTGCCGGCGTGGCAATCGGCCTTGCCATTCAGGGAAGCTTGGCGAACTTTGTAGGCGGGGTATTGATTTTGCTGCTGAAACCGTTTAAGGTCGGAGATTATATCAAAGAGGATGCCGGCGGAAACGAAGGAACGGTAACGACAATCGAACTTTTCTATACGAAACTTACCACGCCGGATAATAAGGTGATTGTCCTTCCCAACGGAACTCTTGCCAATTCCAGCCTGACGAACGTGACGGCCTGTGACAGCAGGAGGATGGATATTATTGTGGGGATATCCTATGATTCGGATATCCGGCTGGCCAAAGAGACGGTGCAGAGGGTACTGGAGGAGGACGAAGCTGTCCTGAAGGATAAAGATCATTTCGTCTATGTGGACGAACTGGCGGACAGCGCAGTGAATATCGGCATCCGCTGTTGGTTTTCCATGGACGGCTACTGGCAGGGGAAATGGCGTGTGACGGAAAAGGTGAAATATGCATTGGATGAAGCGGGGGTTGTCATTCCTTATCCTCAGATGGACGTACATCTGAAAGGGCATGGGAATGGTGCGGGCGAATGATATTTTCTGTGATTTCCGGCCGGATGGGGTGCCGACACCGCTTTGCATTAATCCTTGAGCAATCAGTGCTTGATGTTTGTGTCAGGGCAAGGCGGAAGAGGGAGCAATGCGCATCGCATCGCTCCCTTCTTCTGCCTTGCCATGCCTTAAAATCAGGCACTGAATTTCAGCGTTATTCCCGCGGTGGCTTTGAACTGCGAAAAGCAGTACCGGAGCATGTCTGAAAGGAACAGTTCAGCCTACGAATGTGTGAATTTAGCCAGGAGGGAATCTGCCCCTCGCCGCAGGCGGCTTGGAAGGGGCAGATTCCGTAACAGGGAAGCCGCAGGCGGATGTTACGTCAAAAAGAAAAATAATTATAAAAATAGTAGAAAAAAATTATAAACTTTGTTATAATAATCGATAATTAGTATTCGTTTTTTTTGTTTTATATTTCATTTGCAGAAAGAGGGTGTTATTGAGAAGTTCCGCCGGGGAAATATTCGTCATGGGGATGTGTATGCTGACAGGCTCCGTGGTTTATTTGCCGCGGCAATTTTAATTGACAACAGGCTTTAGCCGGAAATGCAGGAAGGAAAACCGTGTTCAGACATAGGATATGTATTGGTGCGTTGCTTAATGCAAATTCATGGTTGCACGTTGGTGTAGGAAAGGCTGAAAGAATCGGAGATTAGAGAGGGCAACGCAGAAATGAGGGCAGATTATGCAAATGGAAAACGGGGATAAAATACATGGAAATAAGACAGAGGCGCAGTTTGTTGGCATTGAGAAGAAAATTGCGAGACGGTTTGGCCAGATTGTAAGCTTATGCTGTATTATATTGGGGATTATTACATCGGTTTTAAGTTATATTTCGTCCATCAACGCAGTCACGGAAACGATTGACAATACTTCCAGAGTGGCTGCAAACTATGTTTCTGCGGCATTGCAGGAATATGTGGGAGTTGCTTACGAAACGGGGAGCATTGCCCGGCTGGCCGATCTGAAAAAAACGGCGGAAGAAAAAGAAGCGATTCTGAATCAAAGGATTAAGCATCATAATTTTACGGGCGGGTTCATTTTGGACAGCAACGGGATAGATATCATTTCCGGCGGAGATTTTTCGGACAGGGATTATTTTAAGGAGGCCATGAAGGGAAATACATATATATCCACGCCTGCATACAGTGAAGTCACAAATGCCGTGTCATTTGCCATTTCCGCTCCGTTATGGCAGGGAGGCATTCCCGATACAAAGCCGGTAGGAGTCATTGTCTATGTGCCTAACGGAGAATATCTGAATGATATTATGCGCTCCATAAAGGTAGGCGAGGGAGGCACTGCGTTTATGGTCAATTCCGACGGTATTACGATTGCCGACATCAATTCGGAAATTGTCGGGGTGGAAGACTGTCTGGCACTTGGCGACACGGATCGGAAGTTAAGGAAATTCAGTGATATATGCAGGAAAATGGTTGCAGGGGAAGACGGTACGGGTATGTATTCCTACGGCGGAGTGTCAAAAATCGTATCTTATTCACCGGTTCCCAACACGGAGGGCTGGAGCATAGGTGTTGCGGCCATTAAAAGCGAATTTTTGGGGAAATTTTATCTGGCTTTGGCATTTACCATATTTTTTGTGATAGTATTTACCGCAATCGGGGTGACGAACGGAATCCGGCTGGGCAAAGCGGTTGCGAAACCGATTATAATGTCGGTGGAACGTTTGGAACTTTTGGCGGAAGGCGATTTCCATTCGGACGTGCCGGTACCGGAAACCAATGATGAGACGGCGGTATTGATGAACTGTCTGGGGCAGACAATCGGGGAACTGAAAGAAATCGTTTCCGATATCAGCAATCATTTGGAAGAACTTGCCGACGGCAATTTCCAGATTACGATAGACGAAAATTACCGTGGGGACTTTTCGCTGATCAGCGATTCGTTCCGAGACATTATTTCTTCCCTGAGCATAGCCATGAAAGAAATCGACAATAACGCGGAGAGCGTCAAATCCGGTTCCGGGGATTTGTCGGCAGCTTCACAGATGCTTGCGGAAGGCGCTACGGACCAGGCCAGTGCCATAGAAGAACTGACGGCGACCATTACGGATATTTCGGAGAAGATTCATGTCAATGCGGACAATGCGGAAAAAGCCCGTCAGTCCGTGGAGAGCATGAATGAAAGGATTGAGGAAAGCAATCGCCAGATGAAGGAAAATACGGAGGCCATGGCCAAAATAAGGGAGGCATCCAATAAGATTGCCGAAATCATCAGCAGCATTGAGGAAATTGCGGATCAGACGAATCTGCTTGCCCTGAATGCGTCCATTGAGGCGGCAAGGGCAGGAGAGGCCGGAAGGGGATTTGCAGTAGTTGCCACACAGGTAGGGATACTTGCGGAGCAGAGTTCCGAGGCGGCAAAGAACACCAATGATTTGATACAGAATGCCATCATGGCAGTGGAAGAGGGAACCAAGCTGGCAAAATCTGCGGCCGAGTCTTTGCTGGCCGTCGTGGAAAATGCAAATGAGGTAAATGAAGCCATTAGCGGGATTGCGGAGGCTTCCGACAACCAGGCTGAGGCGGCGGCTCAGATTACATTGGGCGTTACCCAGATTGCGGAAGTGGTGGAATCCAATTCGGCAACTTCCCAAGAGTGTGCGGCTTCTTCGCAGGAACTGGCGGGGCGTGCCGACCTTCTGAAAGAACTGGTGGGCAGGTTCCAATACTTTAAGTAATCATTGCAAGCCTGTCTGAATCATATTCCTGCCGTCTGCAAAAGAGGCATCGTCTTACAGACGGCGGGAATGATTTTTCAAGCATGCTCTGGGGACAAGAGGCTTTCCGCAGACAAGTTGCGGAAATTGTTTCAAAATTGAACAAAGCTGAAAAATTGTTCAAAAAAAAGGTGAAATTAGTAAAAAGAGAAAAAATTTAAATTTGTTCTTGCAAAATAGGTCAATACCGTATATAATAGATTTCGGTACAAGATATGGGTATCAAGAAGTGCTTCCATGGCTCAGTTGGTAGAGCGACGCATTCGTAATGCGTAGGTCAAGGGTTCGAGTCCCTTTGGGAGCTGGTGCATAAAAAAACATGTTTCCTGTTTAAGGAAACATGTTTTTTTATGCACACGGGCACCCAAATGAAATATGTCAGCAGGAACTGACGGGTGCCCGGCGCGCAAGCAGGGAAGAGGGTTCTCCCTGCTCGGTTGCTATACAAACTTTACGGCTGTGCCATAAGCCATAACCTCTGCGGCACCCTGCATAACTGCGGCAGAAGCATAACGGACATTTATGACCGCATCTGCGCCGAGCGATTCCGCCTCTCCCACCATCCGCTTTGTCGCCAAGGCTCTTGCTTCATTCATCATTTCCGTATAAGCGCCCAATTCTCCTCCTACCAGTGTTTTAAAGCCCTGCGTAATATCCCGTCCTATGTTTTTGGACTGGATGGTGCTTCCTTTTACAAGGCCTAACATTTCGAAAGTCTTGCCGGAAATATAATCAGTATTTACTAAGATCATCTTCTTCACCACTCCTTATCTCTTTGATTCGCTCCAGAAGGACATAGATGCTTACGCCGGCAAGCAGCAGGGGCACCAGCCCGAATGGAAGCTTCAATGCCAGAGGGATAGGGAAAATCATGCAGACGGCTGAAAATCCTACATAATATATGATGAGCAATGAAGCAATGACAATCGGTGCAATCATTTTTTTCGTATGGCTGCTCATAATGGTTCCCTCCTCATTTATAGTTAGATTGTATTATTACTTTAATACAATCTAACTATAAATGATATGCGGGCATTTGTCAATAAAAAGATAAGAACGGAAATCATCGGTCGTAACAGTTCAGCCTGAATGTTGTGTTGAGAGGCGGACGCACGGGAGGGATTTTTTTGCG
>CAJTVK010000104.1:0-3761 GCA_910579645.1 uncultured Lachnospiraceae bacterium
CCGCTGCTGCCGGCCACTAAAAAAACTCGCGCACGGGCGTCCGCCTCCCAACACAGCATTCAGGCTGAACTGTTACACCCCCAATACTTTCCCTACTCGCCGCGCGCCCTATGCGCCGCATCAGCGGCATATTTCATCTGCACAGAGCTGTGCATAAAAATAGAGCACATAGATAATTTCTATATGCCCTGCCGCTATGCCGCTTATTTTTTGATTGCAATAATAGTTGTTTCGTGAAACCGGTATTTGTCTATATTACCCGACAGTCCAATATCCGTCATAGGCATATCCGGTTTTCCCAATCAGCAAATGTTCCGATTTAGTGAAGCCAGCTTTCTGTATTGCTTTCATTCTTTCTACTGCATATATCGGAGCCTTAGTAAGCACCCCCTTGCATCCCAACATTTCCTCAAGCTTTGGCGTGATAAGCAAAAAAATATCATACAATACATCTTCTTGTTCATAATCGCTTCTCACATCCACCCTCAAAATTCCCATATTATTAAATTCATCTTCTGACACTCTCAAACATAATTCTATTGTTCCAATCACACTTGATACCGTCTTATCAACAATAGAAAGTCTGACAAACCAACCATTTTCATATGACATGCGCCAAAAGTCAATAGCCTCTGCCATTCTTTCTTCTGTCGCATAATAAAAATTATCTCCATCGCAATTGTCACTATTAAAAAACGGTAATGCATTTTTATCACTATATACCTTTAATAAATCATCGCAATCTTCCTTTTGAAACAATCTTACTAAAAATTTTTTGCTTTCCAATTCCGGACATTTTTCATAAATATTCATAAAATACCTCCATCAATCCCAATGCCATTCGCTTCTCCGTATGTAATCATGCAGCTAATCTTTCCATTAAATACCTTTTCATACATTTGAATTCATTTGAATTGCTTCCCGACAATTCCCTCCAAAATTCAGTGCAGGTACAATTTACATTTTGAGCCTCCTTTTTCATCGGACACTGATTGATTCAACACCAATAGCTTACCACAAACACACACATACTTCAATTAAATTTTGCCCAAGCCCTCTTTGCCTTATTCTTTGCCGCCATCATCTATCCTGCCCGTTCCCTCTGTTCTGTGCCGGCTGCCCTCGGTTTGCCGTATCTGACACATGATTTCGGAAGGTACTAATGCACTGCATTTTAGTGCCTCAAGGCCGCTACACATACTCTCGGTTAAATTTTTAATTCCGTATCATTTTCCATTTATATATTGACAAACCTATCTGCCAATTGCTATGATAATACGGAACAAGGGCGTTCTTTTAGCAAAGAACGCCCTTGTTCCGTCATAAACGATTATTTTCAGTTCCACACGAATATAATGGGATGAAAAAACCGAAACATAAGTTACCCCAAAGGAGAGTCAAAATATGAAAAAGAACTATACAAAAAACGATATCATCCGGCTTGCGGAAGAAGAAGACGTAGAATTTATCCGCCTGCAGTTTACCGATATGTTCGGTAACCTGAAAAACGTAGCCATCACCTCCAGTCAACTGGAAAAAGCATTAAACAACAAATGTATGTTCGACGGTTCTTCCATTGAAGGCTTTGTGCGCATTGAAGAATCTGATATGTATTTATATCCTGATTTGAACACCTTTCAGATTTTTCCATGGAGACCCCAACAGGGAAAAGTCGCAAGACTAATCTGCGATGTATACCGTCCCAACGGAGAACCTTTTGCCGGCGACCCAAGATATATCTTAAAGAGAGCGATTGCGGAAGCGGAAAAAATGGGATATATGTTTGAAGTTGGCCCGGAATGCGAATTTTTCCTGTTCCATACAGATGAAAATGCCCTTCCTACCACAATCACCCATGAACAAGCCGGATATTTTGACCTGGGTCCCGTAGATTTCGGTGAAAATGCCCGGCGAGATATGGTTCTGACATTGGAAGATATGGGATATATAATTGAAGCCTCCCACCATGAAGTAGCCCCGGCCCAACATGAAATTGATTTCATGTACGATGAAGCTTTGGCAACGGCAGACAATATAATGACTTTTAAACTGGCCGTAAAAACAATTGCCAAACGTCATGGCCTGCACGCCACTTTTATGCCGAAACCCAAATACGGCGTAAACGGTTCCGGCATGCATATCAACATGTCTTTGTCCCGAAACGGAAAAAACATATTCGCGGATGCATCGGATCCTCAGGGACTCAGCCAGGAAGCTTATTACTTTATCGGAGGCATTATGAAACATATGAAAGGCATGACGGCTATCACCAATCCCTTGGTAAACTCCTACAAAAGGCTGGTTCCTGGCTACGAAGCACCGGTATACATCGCCTGGAGCGCCACCAACCGCAGCCCGTTGATCCGTATTCCTGCTGCCGGCGGAGAAGGCACCCGCGTTGAATTAAGGTGTCCCGATCCGGCCGCCAACCCATATCTTGCCCTGGCTGTATGCCTGCAGGCAGGTTTAGACGGCATCCGAAATAAAATCACGCCGCCCGCCAGCGTCAACCGCAATATTTTCACCATGACAGAAGACGAACGGAAAGAACTGCATATCGACGAAATCCCCGGCACTTTGACAGAAGCAATAGGGGAATTGGAAAAAGACAGCTTTATCCGTTCCGTTCTCGGCGAACATATCAGCGGCAAATATATTGAGGCAAAGAAAAAAGAATGGGAAGAATACCGTTCGCAAGTAACAGATTGGGAAATTCAGGCATACCTGAATAAATTCTGACACAATTTACTGCGGATATAGAAAAACGGGGAGGTGAGGATATGACAAACATCATTGTGGCGTTCCCTAAAGCGGCGGATGCAAATAACATCAGAAATCTTTTGATGCGTAACGGCTTTCCCGTAGCAGCCGTATGTACAGCAGGCACTCAGGCCGTCAGCCATGCCGACCGTCTGGGCGGAGGCATTGTCATATGCAGCTATAAGCTTTCCGATATGTTGTATTCTCAGCTGCATGAATACCTGCCGGAAGGGTTTGAGATGCTTTTGATGGCTTCCCGGCATATCCTTTCCGGCTGCATGGACAATGATATCGTCTGTCTTTCCATGCCAATTAAAGTCTATGACTTAGTCAATACCGTTGATATGATGATAAAGGCAGCAGAAAGACGGAAAAAAAGACGGCGGGAACAGCCAAGAGAACGGAATGCGGAGGAAACTTCTCTGATAAAAGAAGCAAAATGTATACTGATGGACCGGAATAACATGACGGAAGATGAAGCCTACCGGTATATACAGAAATGCAGCATGGACAGCAGTACCAGCATGGTGGAAATGGCTCAGATGATACTGACTATGATGAAAACATAAAAAGCGAAGGGCAGAAATCTCCCGAAATTTCAGCAAGCCTTCAAACCGATGTTACTCGGTTTGGAGGTTCCCTTCTTTCTGTACATACCTATATTTTCCAGTAAATATCTACTTTCTGCCCTGCTTCCTGCCTTGTCATGCTGCATTCCTCCATCACTTTTTGAATAACTGTCTCTTTTGTCTCCTGATATTCTTGGCATAATGAAACCATTATTTTAACTAACCCCTCTTTTGCCGTTTCATTTACGCCTTTTGCATCTTTTTTTGCCGCTTCCCTTATGGCTTTCGCTTTTTTTTCCGCCGCTTCCTTTACGGCTCTGGCTTCTTCTTCTGCCGCTTCCCTTACGGCTTTAGCTTCTTCTTCTGCCGCTTCCCTTACGGCTTTAGCTTCCTCTTCCGCCGCTTCCCTTACGACCCTAGCTTCTTCTTTCG
>CAJTVK010000104.1:3860-15443 GCA_910579645.1 uncultured Lachnospiraceae bacterium
GCCGCTTCCCTTTCGGCTTGGGCCTCTTCCTTCGCCGCTTCCCTTTCGGCTTGGGCCTCTTCCTTCGCCGCTTCCCTTTCGGCTTGGGCTTCTTCCTTCGCCGCTTCCCTCTCAGCTCGGGCTTCCTCCTTCGCCGCCCTTCGCTCCTTTTCTGCTTCTATCCGTTCTTCCTTCGCTTTTCTGCGCTCGGCCTGTATATCGATTGTTACATTTTCAAACCAGTATCCCATTCGACGCTCCTTCACTTTTCCTACATACTGTTCCGCCTCTTCCTGCGGTATGTTCATTTTCATGCACAGCCCCCAGACAGCAGAACAGATAATTTCCAGAACCGGCTCTGATGCCTCTGCCACAATCTGATTCATTTTCTCCTTCTGACTGTCCAAAAAGACTTCCATGTCTTCCGGAACCTGAACCTTGTTTATCATCATCAGCAATGACATTTCATCCTTATTATCCAGTAATTCTTCATTCGTATAATCATGATTCCTTACCAGCTTGTAAGTAAAATCCGGCAGATAATCCTTGAAGACTTCATACATCATAATCCTATCCCGCAGATGAAAGCCTGCCGTCCATTGTTTCGTCCCCTCATAATATACCACCGGAAGAATGGGCGGATATTTAAATCCTTTATTAGAGGCATTCCCTTTCATTTCCTGTTCCATTTCTTTCCCGTACTCATTCCAGATGCACACCATATACCTTAACAGCTGCATGCTGACATTATAATCCACCTGACTCTTATGCTCTATCAGGGAAATCAGGTAAAGCGGAACATCCGTATCCGTTTCCGTATTCCGGATACGGATTTTTTTCACCGAGTCCGTTTCAAAAGAGACTCCGAGATATGCCTGATATTTTTGAGATACATCCTCGATATCCTCCGGCTGCACATTCTTTAACTGCTCAATATCTACATAGTCCCTAAGAAATTGAGCACATAAAACAGAATTGCCGAATACTGTCCTGCTGTTTAAATCTCTGACCAGCCTTTCCGGCTCTCTCTTTTGATTTTTCCTATAAGATTGATTTTGCTGCCTGCCGGTTCGGTCTTTTTGATTTCTGTTCCTTTGTCCTTTTTTCATGCTTCCTCCTGTCTGTAGTTTCATACCCTACGGAAATACATGCAGACAGGGGAACCTCTTTCCGCCTCTCTGCACTTATTAAGTTAAAATTGCTTGAATTTATTGGCGAAAGGCCGGAAATTCAGACATTCTCATTTTCACATCCTGCTGTCTGACTTCACTTAAATTTATAAGCTGTCATCGGAATTGTAAAAATCCAGAATGCGGAACACATTATGAAATTTTGAAATTGAATAATGTGTTTTACTTAATATTGATAATTAAATCATAGCATAATTTATGATGTAATGCAAGCCGATTTTATTGAGATGCACGGAAATCAATTTTTAACTGTGAGCCTGCGCGGCGGCCTTGGCCGGAAACCTGTGGGCAGACAACGATACTAAGCAGCGAAGCAACCGGCCCGTACACAGAACCATATCTTTTTCGGACCTTCGAAAAACGCCGGTACTTAGGCACTGTATTTTAGTGCCTTAATGCCGTTGCGTTTGCCGCAGAGCGAAAGCGTGTCCGAAAAAGATATGGTTCTTTGTACGGGCCGGTTGCTTCGCTGCTTAGCATCGTTGTCTGCCCACAGGCTTCCGGCCAAGGCCGCCGCGCAGGCTCACAGTTAAAAATTGATTTCCGTGATTGAAATGCGGTCATAAAAAGCGCAGCCTGCTAATAAGATAGTAAAAAGAAAACAGGCGGGAATATAATTATGAGTTCCAAAACCAAAATAGTTGTACTTCATTTAAAAGAGTTAATATATACCGGCATTTTTGCCGTTCTGGGGATTCTATTCATAATCCTCCTGATTATTATGTTTCTCCCCAGAAATAAAGATAAAGATACCGCTATCCCACAGCCGTCGAACTCTTATATGCCCGGCGTCTATACGACTTCTCTTGTTTTAAACGATAATGTAGTGGATATTGAAGTTACGGTGGATGAATCCAATATCAACAATATCCGCATTGTCAATCTGGATGAAGCGGTTACGGCCATGTACCCACTGATTGAGCCTGCCTTTGAAGACCTTGTCATCCAAATCTGCGAAAACCAGTCGCTGGACGGAATCACATATGCCGATGACAACAAATATACCTCCATGGTACTGCTGGATGCCATCAAAGCATCTCTTCAGAAAGCAGAGGCCGCAGCCAAAGACAATCAGCAGGCAGCACAGTGACAGCAGGCTATAAAAAACAAACTAAAAATAATGGAAAAACGGACATTCAGGTTCATGGAGCATGCCTGAATGTCCGCTTTCTGCCGATGGACAATACATCAATCCTATCAGAACCGGCAAATCATTAAGGGCATATGTTTCCGGACATATCCACCCTCTTACGCATCACCTCTGTCCTCACGTCACAGTCCACTTGGAGCAGTTTCTTGCCGCTTTCCCCTGCAAACAGATAACCGCAGACGCAGAAATTATAAAGCCCGTCTTCATACACGGCATATGTCACATTTCCGTATTCCGTCTGATCCGTCCACATATTCCGCAAAACCCCCGGTTCCTGCCCGAAGCATATCATATCTTTGATGCAGATATCCAACCCGGCATCTTCCGATTCAAAGGACAGGCAGTCCGTCGTATAATGATTGGAGGTCTGCCAAAGGGAAACATAATATTCTTCTTCCTGTCCGTCATTGTCAATATCACAGATTCTTTTGCCGCCGTCCTGTCTGTCTTCCCTCTCTGCCGTTCCGGCCGGCACACGCTCCCCGGAATGATAGTTCTGCGCAAACTCCGCCATCCGTGCTGCAAGAGCGGTATACTCCCCTTCCCCGTCATAAGAAACCTGAATGAGGCGGGCATCTTTCCCTTCTTTTTCCTTAATTGCCAGCCACATGCCGCCTTTATATTCACCGCCTTCATAGCATTCCAGCAAAATTCCGTTCATCTCCTTTTTTGTGAACTCATTGGTAATCTTTGCCAGATAGTTTTTTCCCTCCCACTTTATAAAACAAAATGGCTCCTGCAATTCCCACCGGCTGTCTGCAATAACATAATCCCCAACCGCCGTCTGCGTAAAAAGATAATAATAAACAATGTGGAGGCTTCCTCCCAAATATTCACGAAGGAAAATATCTTCCTTGCCGTCATTATCCGCATCCACTTTAAGCCAAACCCCACTGCCGTCAACGGCACAAGCTATCCGCAGCAGTTCTTTCTCTATAACTGCATTTTCATCAGCCAGTTGTTTCACTTCCTCCATGGTAAATTCCCGCCCCGTCGCCAGCGGAGCCATAACCTCACTCATCTCATCCCCACACTCTGTCAAACAACCGGCCAGATAACCGGCTAACCCTTCCGGCACTATTTCCTCTCCCGGCAGGCTCTCCGGCGGGCTTTTCCAACTTTCCCATATATTTCCGTATCTTTCCAGCATTTCCTTGCCCGGAACATAAACAAAAGCATTGCTTTGCTCATTCCACAGGTACCCTTCATACTCTTCTTTCTCCGCATTATGACTGCCCGGCGTATTTAACAGCCAATACTTGCACAGAAAATCCTCATACCCATCCTGATTGATATCCGCTACCCCCAACATATACACGCTAAGACCCTCCATCTCCTGCATGGACACAGGTGTTTCATAGCAGCCCCTCCGGTATACCGCAATCTCATCCGGTGTTTGCTGCATTACAGCCAGCAAAGGGGTCTGTGTATTCCTATTTAGAAGATAATAATATTCTATCGAATTATTATTACCTGAATACCGCTCTGCCCTATATTTTCCTCCCTCAACCCATACCAATCCTTTATCCATAAATCCCCAAAATGCCTCCACCTCATTTTCCATGGCTGTAATGCTTATATCGCCTTCCGTGACATGAAACAGTTCCTTCTCCCCTTCCGCATTCCTGGAAAAGATAAAATATTCCATCTGCTCTGTCTCACGGTTCTCTGCATACATCCAGCATCCCCGCACTTCTTCCGTCTTTCCTTTCCCTTTTATGCCATATAACATCGGAACCTGGAAATATTCTTCCGTCTCTGCCGCCAGCTGCAGTGACAGTTTCGGCATCTTCCTGATTTTATAAGGCGTAATTACTATTTCATGCTTATAGCCTTCCCTATGCCTGACAATTTCCACAGATGCCGAACCGGATGCCCCGTTGCCTGCTCTGGCATTCCCTCTTTCCGCATTTCTGTATTCCATATGACATTCCGTATGAACATCCATAAGAATATATTGCACAATCCCTTCCTCAGTAACCCTTTTTTCCATTTCCCAACCCGGTGGGAGATACTTAAACTCCATACTGCCGATTTTAATATACTTTCCTTCCTCCCTCTCTTCCTCTGCCATTTCCATTCCGTCCGGAATAAGTTCCAGATTTCCTATCGCCGTAATATTCTCCGATACAGGAAGCTTCCTCCCTCTCCGGACTGCGCGGAAACCCTTCCGACGGCTCCCAATGTTTCCGGTCAGCAGAGAAGCAGGATTTTTCCCGTCTTCCGCCCTGCACATGAAAAAATCCCTCTGCACAAAATCCCCATAACATAAGATACAAAATACTGCCAATACAGTCACGGCACGCCATATCACCCTTCGACATCTTCTTAAAGCCACTGCTTTCTCTTGTCCCATATTCCGCAGCCCCTGCCTTTCTTTTATCATATGCCAGTGCGGCAGGACACTTTCTCTCTGCTTTCTTCCGCTTGCTTTCCCATATGCCTCCGCTTTACCTGCACTTCACCCATTATAGAATATCCATGCATCAAAACATCATCATCTTAGCATCATTTTTGCATCATGCCATTTTACTCCCGGAAATCAGATACCCCGCAGCCAGCTGCGGGGTATCTGACTCTCGCGGCATTCGTCAAATGTCCGTGCAACCACGGCCACTGGCTCATTGCTCGCGGGAATAAAGTGCATTTTTACCTATTATTAAGAAAAGCCGGCACCATTCCTGCCAAACCCAGGAACGGCACCGGCTTCCAAGCCGTTAAAAACCGTCATAAAATCATTTTTTCAGTTAATTGCACATTCAGGCACTCCCCAGTTTTTCCAGTTCCTCCAGCCATATCCTGCCGCAGGCATCCGACGGCATACGCAGGTCCCCTCTTGGGGACACTGCCACGCTCCCCACTTTAGGGCCGTCCGGCAGGCAGGAACGTTTAAACTGCTGCGCAAAGAACCTACGGTAAAAAATCTTCAGCCATTTCAGGATTACCGCATCCCCATACTGCCCCTCAAAGGCCGTCCGGGCAATACGGTATATTTTTCCCGGCGCAAAACCACACCGCAGCATATAATACAGGAAAAAGTCATGCAGCTCATATGGCCCCACCAAATCCTCCGTTTTCTGAGAAATCCTCCCGTCCACAGGCGGCAGCAATTCCGGGCTGACCGGCGTGTCCAGCACATCCAGCAATACCTTTTCCAGTTCCCCATTGCCGCAGGTATCCGCATAATACTGCACCAAATGGCGCACTAACGTCTTCGGCACGCCGGCATTCACCCCGTACATGGACATATGGTCGCCATTATAAGTGGCCCAGCCCAGAGCCAGTTCCGACATATCCCCCGTGCCCACTACCAATGCATTTTCCATATTGGCAATATCCATCAGCACCTGCGTCCGCTCCCTGGCCTGTCCGTTCTCATAAGTTATGTCATGCCTGTCCGCATCCTGCCCGATATCTTCAAAATGAAGGCTTACCGCCGCCCTGATATTCACTTCCCGCAAATCCGTTCCCAGCACCCGCGCCAGCCTGCGGGCATTGTCATAAGTCCTGTCCGTAGTGCCGAAACACGGCATTGTCACGGACACCACATTTTCCCTCGCTATCCCAAGCAAATCAAAGGCACGCACCGTGACAAGCAGCGCCAGCGTGGAATCCAGCCCTCCGGAAATCCCCAGAACCGCTTTCTTGCATCCCGTATGTTCATACCTTTTTTTCAGTCCGTAAGACTGAATGGACAGAATCTCCTCACACCTTTTCTCCCGCACCGACTTGTCCCCCGGCACAAAAGGCATTGCTCCGAACGTCCGGCATAGCTTTGTCTCCGTTCTCTCCATGGGTACCGGCACCACCCGGTATCCTTCCGTATGCCCTGCCGAAAAGGTAGACATCCTCCTTCTTTCATGCAGGAGTCTGTGTATATCCACATCCCCGTATACAATGCCGTTTTCAAAACGCTTTGCCTGCACAAGCACCGTACCGTTTTCGGCAATGATATTATGTCCCCCGAATACCAAATCCTGGGAAGATTCCCCTTCCCCTGCGCTGGCATACACATAGCCGGCAATCATGCGGGCACTGGCCGATTTTACAAGCATCTCCCTATATTCGTCTTTTCCCACCGTCTCGTCGGAGGCCGACAGGTTCACCAAAAGCGTGGCGCCGGCAAGGGCATGGGCATTTCCCGGCGAATCCGGCACCCATACGTCTTCGCAGATTTCGCATCCAACCTTCAGCCCCTCTATGGCTTCCACCTCAAACAGCAGCTTCGTCCCAAAAGGAAACCTTTGCTCCTCCCGGCCACAGCGCAGCACATACTCCGCCGGTTCCTCATTCCCCGGCGTAAAATAGCGTCCTTCATAAAACTCCGCATAAGTAGGGATATTGGCTTTCGGCACCATTCCCAACACCTTTCCGTCATACAGTGCCGCTGCCGCATTATACAGCTTATTCTCCCTCACTGCCGGCACCCCTGCAAAGACAAGCACCTCCTTCCCCTTTGTATGCTCCGCCACCCGCAGCAGACCTTCCTTTGCTTTCTCCAAAAGAAGTTCCTGCAGGAACAGATCGCCGCAAGTATACCCCGTTATGCAAAGTTCCGGAAAAACGATAATCTTTGCCCCGCCCTCAGCGGCCTCATCCATCCCCGCACAAATCCTTCCTACATTATAATCCACATCGGCCACCCGAATCCCGGGAGTCACTGCCGCCGTTTTAATAAACCCATGCATCATAATTGTCAACCCTTTCTGCCGCCGCCAAACAAAAATAAAGATTAATTATAACATTCCCTGAACATGTCTGAAAATTCATTCCCACAATCTGCCGCCTCAATTTTCAGGCACGCTTCAGCATCCGGTTTAAGTCTTCCACGGAAAACATATACTTCCTGCTGCAGAACTGACAGCCAACCTCTATTTCCTTACCGTCTGCTATCATTTCCTCTATTTCTTTCCTCCCGATACTGATAATTGCCCTTTCCACCCTTTCCTTGGAACAGCCGCAATAATACTTTGTCTGCATCCTGTCCGTAATCTCCATGTCCAGTCCGGTCAACAATCCTTCCAGCATCTGTTCCGGCGTGCATCCGTCGTCCAAAACCTTTGTAACGGAAGAAAACTCCGCCAAATTCTTTTCCAGTTTCCCGATTACCTCTTCCTCCGCAAAGGGCATTAACTGCAAAATAAATCCCCCCGCCTGCCGAACCGTATTATCCCTGTTCATCAGCACGCCAAGCCCCACGGAAGAGGGAACCTGCTCGGAAGCCGCAAAATAATAAGTCAGGTCCTCCGCTATCTCCCCTGTCTGAAGTACAGTCTGCCCAACATACGGCTCCTTTAACCCCATATCCTTTATCACACTCAGTACGCCGCGGCCAACCGCCCCTCCTACATCCAGCTTCCCCTGGGCATTGGCCGGCAGAACCACCTGCGGTTCCCTCACATATCCTTTCACATTCCCCTTCGCATCCGCCGTCACCGTCAGGCTCCCCGCCGGCCCGTCTCCTTTGACCTGTATAGTCAACAAATCCTTCTCGCCTTTCAGCATGGCTCCCATCATTGCGCCCCCTGCCAAAAGCCGTCCCAAGGCCGCCGTCATCACCGGACTTAAGTCATGAATCTGCCTTGCCCTTTCTGCCAATTCCTTTGCATTGACCGCAAACGCCCGAATCTGAGCACCGGCTGCCGTCGCCCTTACAATATAATCTCCCGTCTCTCTTGCCTTGGATTCTCCTGCCCGCTCCTCTTTCGCCCTATTCTCTCCCATTCTGCCATCCTCCTTGCCAAAACGTGCCCTAGAGCGTGTTTGAAAAATCATTCCTGCCATCTGTAAAACGATATATCGTTTCACCACTTTGCGTGATATTTGCACCAAATTCAGGTTACATAGCCCGCTATGCGCCCTTCATTTGGTGAGAGCATTTATGCTCTTAATCTCCCACAAATTGTGACGCACATCTGACAGAAAGCATTTTTCAAACACGCTCTAAGGAACTGTTCAAAAATAACTTTTCATATTGCTTGTCTTTTTCTCCGACAGCACCACCCAAAAATCAGTTACATAGCCCGCTATGCGCCTGATTTTTGAGTGGCACTCTCGAAGAAAAATCCTGCGCACTATTGAAAAGTTATTTCTTAACAGTTCTTAACATCCGGATATCCCTCCGCCGTAACCTCCCGCAAGTTCTGCTCCGATCAGCCCATGCCCTTTCCGCACTCTCTCGCAACTACATAAATCCTCTCGCTCTCCGCATGCACTTCCCCGCAGGTATCCCCGTCAAAAGCCGCCACAAATTCCATGCCCGCTTTTTCCACCAGCCCGCGCATCTGCCCCAACGTATACCCCCTCTGGAAATGGGTTTCCGTAAAACGACGGAACCGGCCGTCCTCGGTCTCACGCACGAAAACCGTTATGTCATATTCGTTCCTCTGTCCGTCCGCATCATAATAGTTTTCCCAGATAAAGCTGCAGTCATCCCTGTTTTCCGCAATGGTGGCATCCCCGATTACCGTTTCATATTTATATACTGTATTAAAATCAAAAATAAAAACTCCGCCCGGATACAGATAATTATTTACCAGCCGAAAGGTTGCCTCCAGTTCCTCTTCTTCCAACAGATAATTCAAAGAGTCGCAGACACTGACAATAGCGCCTGCAACTCCATACAGTTCAAATTCCCGCATATCCTGCAGCAAATACAGAATCTCTTTGCCGGAACGTTCCTTTTTTTCCAATGCGATACGCAGCATTTCCTGCGAATTGTCTATTCCGATCATATCATAACCGGCATCCGCCAGCAGTTCCGTCAGCGTGCCGGTGCCGCAGCCAAGGTCAACTATTACATTGCGCTCCGCAGCCAGCGCCTCCTGATGCATACATTCGCTTTCCTCCGGCTTTTCCCGCCGTGCCGGCTGCACTGCCTGCCCCTTTACTCCGTATTTTTCCAACAGTCCGACAATCCGCTCCGCCCATTCCGAATATGGCACGTTATCCATAAAAGTATCGTATACGCTTGCAAAATCCGTATATGCTTCCACTCCGAGCCTTCCTTCCTTCAAAAATACGTCCAAACGGTCATTCTCCCAATTTCAATGCGGCCACAAAACCCACTGCCAATGCCGCCGCCCCTGTGATGACCGAAAGCACCGTTATGGTGCCGACTTCTCCCATCAGGAAAATAGCCACCGGAGAAGACACTATCAAACCGATAATGGCCCAATATGCATACAGCGGGAATTTCTCAAAAATAATTTCCACCAGCTTGGCAATCGCAAAAATCCCTACTACCACCCCAATCCCAAACGGAACCAATATCCCCATGCCATGCAGGATGCCGTCCATATCCATGGCAAAAACCGCGGAAATAAAATCCGTTATTGTCTCCAGAATAGGGTGATAATATCCCATCAGCAAAAGCATCATAGACCCGCTGACTCCTGGAATCACCATAGTTGCGGAGGCAATGACCCCCACTCCGAAAAGCTTCGCTGCCGAGATAAAATTCAGGCTCAGATCCGCAGCTTTTCCTTCCGTATCCCCCAACAGCGCCAAGCCGGCCACTAATGCAAAAAAGCCCACACAGGCAATGATGTGTCCGGTCCTGACGGAATTTCCTTTTACCTTTTTCCATACTGCCGGAAAGCCGCCGATAATCAGTCCCACAAACAGCAGATTTGCCTGAAACGGATATTCCGCAAACAGAAACTCAATCCCAAAGGGAACTACCACCACGGCAATCCCCATGCCGATAAAAATAGGAAGCAGAAATAATATGCTCTTCTTCAGTTCCGAAAACAAATGGGTGATGCAATGGATCAGCTTATCATAAATCCCCATGGATACCATCATTGTCCCTCCGCTCACGCCGGGGATTACATTTGCCAGCCCGATTACAATTCCCTTTAATATGTTTTTAATCATTGAAACTATTTACTCCTTTCCCATAGTATGCATGGATACGCACTCACAATACCCTTCTCCTGTCAGAGCGTGTTTTAAATTCCTTCCCAAATCTGCCGCAATGCATGCATCACACATCAGAGTGCGTCCAAAAACTGTTTTCTGTGAGATGTTGCTCACTCTGACGACTGTCCCACGCCGCAATAATTTCCCTCAGGTTTTCCGTCAATATTTGCATCTGCTTATCGGTTCCCACCGTAATGCGCAGATAATTCTCTATTCTCGGCTTATCCCAGAAGCGGACATAGATATTTCTCTTCTTCAGTTCCTCAAAGATGATTTTAGCAGGAACCCTGTCATGCGCCGCAAAAATGAAATTGGCTTTGGAGTCCGGAAATGTGAATCCCAATTCCGTCAGTTCCTTTTTTACCCGCTCTCTTGTCTGAATAATTTTATTTACCGTATCATGAAAATATTCCGTATCCTTTACCGATGCTGCGCCAAGCCAAACGGCAGGCAGGCTCATTGTATATGAGTTGAAGGCAAATTTCACGTCCTTCAGATAACCGATCAGTCGGGGGCTTCCTATGGCAAAGCCGATACGCATTCCTGCCATTGCCCTGGATTTGGAAAATGTCTGAACTACCAGAAGGTTCTCATATTTTTCCGTCAGTCCCCGGCAGCTTTCCCCGCCGAAATCCACATAGGCCTCGTCAATAATCACTACACTTCCCGGATTGGCGGCAATAATCTCCTCCATTACCCCCACTTCTTCCAATATGCCTGTAGGTGCATTGGGGTTAGGAAGGACAATTCCGCCGTTTTCCACCATATAATCCTCTTTTACAATGCGGAATGACCCGTCCAAGGGCTTTCTTGTATAAGGAATTTTGAAAAGTTCCGCCCAGACATCATAAAAGGAATATGTCACGTCCGGAAACAGAATCGGTTTGTCCGAATTGAAAAAGGTCTGGAATGCCATGGCCAGAACGTCGTCGCTTCCTACGCCGATAAAAAGCTTCTCCCGCGGAATCCCGTAGTTTGCACATAGGGCATCGGCCAGTTCCCCGGCTTCCGTATCGGGGTATAGGCGCAGCCTGTCATAGTCCAGCTGCTGCGCGGCCTGCCGGACTGCCGGTGCCGGAGGGTATGGGCATTCGTTCGTATTCAGTTTTATCACATCGGTACGTTTGGGCTGCTCGCCCGGCACATAGGGGTCTGCCCGCCGTATATTGTTTTCCCATTCCATCGCTTGTCCTCCGTTTGATGGTTTTCAGAGACGGAAAATCCGTCTTGGAAATTCTTACCGTTGTATTATAGTATGAAATGAGTTGCGGCGCAAGGGAAAACTTTGCGCGGGAGGATTCGGATGGGCGGGGATTTGGGCAGGCGGGGGATTGGGACGGG
>CAJTVK010000105.1 GCA_910579645.1 uncultured Lachnospiraceae bacterium
CAGGCTTCCGGCCAAGGCCGCCGCGCAGGCTCACAGTTAAAAATTGATTTCCGTGGTTTTTGGAACAGAATCAAAAATTGTATTCCGAGAAAACCTTCGGAAAATTTGCCGCTTCAAAATTTGCATGGTTTATGAAAGAATAAAACAAGAATTGGAATAAATGATATGGTATGATATCATTATACAAAGAAGGTAAGAAACAGAGGTTTCGGAAAGGAAGGGATGGCAAATGGAACTGAGGACAGCGGCTTCGCCGAGGGATGTGAAGCATTACACAACGGAGAGGTTGAGGGAAGAGTTTCTGATTCAGGGTTTATTTGCGGCGGATGAAATAAAATTGGTATACAGCCATATTGACCGCATTATAACGGGGGCGGCAACACCGGTATCCAAAACTCTGACGCTTACCGCAGGCGATGAACTGCGGGCGGAATATTTCCTTCAGAGAAGGGAAATGGGCGTTATCAATATCGGAGGCGCGGGTGTGATTACCATTGACGGAAGGAAATATGAGGTGGCTTTTAAAGAAGGCATGTATATCGGAATGGGGGCAAAGGATATCAGTTTTGAGAGCAGGGATGCTTCCGAGCCGGCAAAGTTCTATATCAACAGCGCACCGGCGCACAAGACATATCCTACCGTATTGATTAAGCCTAACGGCACGCCGGAAGAAGGAGTGGTAATCGTCAAGGATGAAAATAAAGTGGAGTTAGGCTCTTTGGAGGATGCAAACCATAGGGTAATCTGCAAGTATATCCTGCCGGGGCAGGTAGAAAGCTGTCAGTTGGTGATGGGAATGACGAAGCTGGAACCGGGAAGCGTATGGAATACCATGCCCTGCCATACTCATGACAGACGTATGGAAGTGTACCTTTACTTTGAAATGCCGGAGGATGCGTTTGTCATGCATTATATGGGGGAACCCGATGAAACGCGGCATATTGTTATGAGGAATGAAGAGGCGGTGATTTCTCCCAGCTGGTCCATTCATTCCGGCTGCGGTTCCAGAGCTTATACTTTTATCTGGGGCATGGTTGGGGAAAATCAGGACTTTGACGATATGGACGGTGTGGCGATGAAAGACTTGATGTAGCGGATTGCCATAAAACGTAAAGAACAGATGCATACAAAAGACCAAGAAACAGGAAAAGCAAAACAAAGACGGATAAAGAAGCAAAAGCAGATAAAGAAACAAAGACGGATAAAGAAGCAAAAGCAGATAAAGAAACAAAGACGGATAAAGAGGCAAAGGCAGATAAAGAAACAAAGACGGATAAAGAAGTAAAGGCAGATAAAGAAGCAAAGACGGATAAAGAAAAGTCGGATAAAGAAAAAGAAACGGAAAGAAAAGCGGAACAGAGAGAATAAAAAAGAAAAGGAGTAAGAACAATGAGCGATTTTATGAAGAAATTTTCACTGGAAGGCAAAGTAGCATGGGTGACAGGGGCATCTTACGGCATCGGGTTTGCCATTGCAAGCGCATATGCAGAAGCGGGCGCAACGATTGTGTTTAACGATATTAAGCAGGAATTGGTAGATAAGGGAATGGCGGCTTATGAAGAGAAGGGCATCAAGGCACACGGATATGTGTGTGACGTAACCAATGAAGAACAGGTTCAGGCTACGGTTGCGCAGATTGAGAAAGAAGTCGGTGTTGTGGATATCCTTGTAAATAATGCAGGCATTATCAAACGTATTCCGATGTGCGAAATGACGGCAGCAGAATTCCGTCAGGTCATTGATGTGGACCTCAATGCTCCATTCATTGTATCCAAAGCGGTTATCCCGAGCATGATTAAAAAAGGACATGGCAAGATTATAAACATCTGCTCTATGATGAGCGAACTGGGACGTGAAACCGTATCCGCGTATGCGGCGGCAAAGGGCGGCCTGAAAATGCTGACCAGAAACATTGCTTCCGAATACGGTGAATTCAATATTCAGTGCAACGGCATTGGACCCGGCTATATTGCCACACCTCAGACGGCTCCGCTGCGTGAAGTGCAGCCCGACGGTTCGAAACATCCTTTTGACCAGTTCATCATTGCGAAGACTCCTGCGGCACGTTGGGGAGAGACCGAAGATTTACAGGGGCCTGCGGTATTCCTTGCTTCCGATGCTTCCGACTTTGTGAACGGACATGTTTTGTATGTGGACGGCGGTATCCTTGCATATATTGGCAAACAGCCGCAGTAAATGGGAATAGTAATTACTAGAAAAAAAGAAATAATAAATAGGAAGTATTAAAAGAGGACTTATAAAATGAAAATTGCATTGATTAACGAAAACAGTCAGGCGGCTAAAAACGAGATGGTGTGTGAAACACTGAAAAAAGTAGTGGAACCTATGGGGCATGAAGTATTCAATTACGGGATGTACGGCACAGAGGACGAACATTCACTGACTTATGTGCAGAACGGCATTCTGGCCGCAGTGCTCTTAAATTCCGGTGCGGCGGATTATGTAGTGACGGGCTGCGGAACCGGAGAAGGAGCGATGCTGGCGTGCAATGCTTTCCCGGGAGTGCTGTGCGGCCATATCGTAGACCCTTCCGATGCTTATATGTTTGCCCAGATCAATGACGGCAACGCCATTGCCCTGCCTTTTGCCAAAGGGTTTGGATGGGGGGCGGAACTGAACCTGACTTATATCTTTGAGAAATTATTTGCCGGTGAAAGCGGACAGGGATATCCGAAGGAGAGGGCAGTTCCGGAGCAGAGGAATAAGAAGATTCTTGACGAAGTGAAGAAAGTGACTCATCAGGATATGGAGACAATCCTGAAAAATCTGGATCCTGAATTGGTGAAAGGGGCTTTGGCCGGAGAGAAATTCCAAGAATATTTCTTTGCGAACTGTAAATGCGATAGATTGGCAACCTGTGTCAAAGAGATTTTAGGGTAGTGACAGACAGCCTCCTGCTGTCGTATAATATTTGACAAAATAAGAGTCAGAAAGGATAAAATTATGAATCCGATAGTAGAAGAAATCAGTAAAATCGGCATAGTGCCGGTAATCGCATTGGACGATGCAAAAGATGCAAAACCGTTGGCGGAAGCTTTATGTAAAGGCGGGCTTCCCTGTGCGGAAGTGACTTTCCGTACCGATGCAGCCGAGGAATCCATCCGCATCATGGCGGAAGAGTTTCCGGAAATGTTGGTTGGGGCAGGGACGGTTCTGACCACGGAGCAGGTAGACCGGGCAGTAGGCGCCGGCGCTAAATTTATTGTCAGCCCCGGGCTGAACCCAAAGGTTGTTTCTTACTGTCTTGAGAAAAAGGTACCGATTCTTCCTGGGACATCCAATCCGAGCGATGTGGAAGCTGCCATAGAACTGGGACTGGAAGTCGTAAAATTCTTCCCGGCAGAGCAGGCAGGCGGCATCAATATGATTAAGGCGATGAGCGCGCCGTATACAAAGATGAAATTCATGCCCACGGGAGGCGTAAATGCCAATAATCTGAAGGATTATTTGGATTTCGGCAAAATTGTGGCCTGCGGCGGCAGCTGGATGGTGAAAAAAGATTTGGTGGCGGCAGGTAAGTTTGACGAGATTGAAGCGTTGACGAGGGAAGCCGTAACTAAGATGCTGGGCTTTGAATTAAGGCATGTGGGCATCAATGCTCCGGATGAGGATTCTGCAGATAAAACGGCAGGGGCTTTTGAGGCTATTTTCGGAATGGCTAAGAAGGCAGGGGCAAGCTCCATCTTTGCCGGTACCGCGGTGGAAGTCATGAAAACGCCATATCTGGGAGCAAATGGGCATATTGCAATCGGAACCAATTATATACGGCGGGCAGTATACCACTTGGAGAGACAGGGTGTGGTATTTGATGAGAGCACGGCAAGGAATGATGAGAAAGGAAATCTGAAGGCAATTTATCTGAAGGATGAAATCGGCGGGTTTGCCGTGCATCTTGTGCAGAAATAGAGTGGATTACGGACGGAACCGTCGGCAGGAAGCCGGCGGTTTTCGGATTCTGTACCATCCGTTCATGCAAAAGGAATCGGGAAGGAGAAGATAATCGGATGCGGATTGTAATTTTAGAAAGGGACAGTGTAGGGAAAGATGTTTCCGTGGAGTGCCTGAAGGAGCTGGGTGAGGTGACGGCTTACTCTAATACGGCGGCAGAAGAGGTGGAGAGCAGGGTACAGGATGCGGAAATCATCATTGCAAATAAAGCGCCGCTGAATGCGGCAACCTTGAAAACGGCAGAGAAAGTGAGGCTAATCTGTGAATTTGCCACAGGGTACGATAATGTGGATTTGGATTATTGCCGTCAAAGGGGAATAAAGGTGGCAAACGTTGTGAATTATTCCACGGCCGCGGTGGCTCAGCATACCTTTGCCTTGTGCTTCTATATATTGGAAAAGCTGAATCATTACGATCATTTCGTGAAATCCGGCGGATATGCGGCACAATCCGGATTTTCCAACTTTGACCTGCCGTTTACCGAATTGGACGGAAAAACATGGGGGATTGTCGGGATGGGAAATATCGGACGGAAAGTAGCGCAGATTGCGGAAGCTTTCGGGTGTAAGGTGATATTTTTCTCTGCCTCGGGAAAGAGCAGCTGTACCGACTATGAAAGGGTGGACTTGGACACGCTGCTGAGACATGCGGATTTCCTGTCACTTCATTGCCCGCTGAGCGACAGGACAAGAAATCTGATAGATTTAGAGGCATTGGGGAAGATGAAGGAAACGGCTATCTTAATCAATGTGGCAAGAGGGCCGGTGGTGAATGACGAGGCATTATATACCGCCCTGACGGAAAATATGATTGCGGGAGCGGGACTGGATGTGACAGGCACGGAACCGATGAAAGCTACAAATCCTTTAAGCAAGATTATGGATAGCAATAAACTGATTATTACACCTCATCTGGCATGGGCAAGTATAGAAGCGAGGAACCGTGTGGTAGAGGAAACTTATAAAAATATTCAGGAATTCTGTCAGGGACGGGATAGAAATATTGTGAACTTATAGTTTTTATATGGCAAATCAGAGCGTGCCTTAAAATTCATTCCTGTCAACTGCAAAATGATGTATGTTTTGCTCCGGAATGCGGGCCGCAGAGGTGTTTTCCCTGTGGCTCGCACTTCGGATTTACGGCAGGAGATAGGTGAAATTTGTTTGCTGCCGGATGATTTATCCTTAGATGCTGCCAATCATGCGGCTTACTATTCTTGCGCAGTCCTGTGCCGCTTTTTTTTCAAAAACGGGATATTCTACCTCTGCGCTGTGGTCTGCCTTGTCGGAAATGGCACGGATAATGACAAAGGGAATCTCGTTTAAGGTTGCTGCATGGGCGATGGAGGCTCCTTCCATTTCGGTGCAGGAGCCGGAAAAAAGGCGGGTCAGGCGTTCTTTTACGGCACTGTCGCTGATAAACTGGTCTCCGCTGACCACCCGTCCGGTAAATACACGGATATCCGGATTTGCTTCCAGACAAGCAGATTTTGCCGATTCTATCATGGCAGCGTCTGCGGTAAAGGCCAGCATTCCCAACTGAGGGACTTCGCCGGGCCGGTATCCGAAAATAGTGGCGTCTACATCGTGGTGCAGTGCATCTGAGGAAACAACGATATCGCCAATGTCTATGGATGCATCCAAGGAGCCTGCAACTCCGGTGTTGATGATGTGTGTGACATGGAAAATATCCGCAAGTATCTGTACGCACATAGCGGCATTGACTTTTCCGACACCGCTGCGTACAATAACCACTTCTTTGCCGTCCATACTACCTTCGTAGAATTCCATGGAGGCTCTTTTTTCTATTTTATTTATCTGCATCTGTGCTTTTAAGGTCTCCACTTCTAATTCCATGGCGCCTATTATTCCGATTTTTTTCATTTTTTTATATTTCCTTCCCGTTCTGTTCTATGGCTTGCTCCGCATTCTGGGTTTAGCGTGTGTTTGAGAATTTATTCCTGACATCTGCAAAACGATGTATCGTTTCACCGCTTTGCGTGATATTTGCGCCAAATTCAGGTTATATAGCCCGCTACGCGCCCTTCATTTGGTGAGAGCATTTATGCTCTTAATCTCCCGCAAATTGTGACGCACATCTGACAGAAAGCATTTTTCAGACACGCTCTAGTCAGGATAAATTAAGCGGCTGTCATCTATATGGTACAGCACGTTGTCTAAATATTTTGCCGCCAGATAGTTTGCCATTCCTAAATTCATGTCCAGATAATTGCCGCAGTCTTTTGCGCTGGCACCGGGTACTTCATCCTTAAAATCACGGATAAATTCAAATAATTCCACCATAAGGGGCACGATGTCCCTGGAAGAATAATCCCCTGCAAGAAGCAGGTAGAAACCGGTACGGCAGCCCATGGGGCCGAAATAAATAGTCTTTTCCCCGTACTCTTTGTGATTGCGCAGGAAAGTTGCGGCAAGATGCTCTATCGTGTGCATTTCTGCCGTATTCATGACCGGTTCCTCGTTCGGGGAGGTCATCCTTAAGTCGAAAGTGGTAATGACCTGTTCGCCTACGTTGTCTTTTCGTGAACAATATACGCCGGGCTGTAACTTTATGTGGTCAATTGTAAAGCTGGTGATTTTTTCCATATCATATCTCCTTCCTTTTTATTTCTGCGGGCAATGAGCCAAGTAGCAAAAACCAAAAGTATGTCCGTGCATAAAATAGCTTTGCTTTACCAATTGTAATATAGGTTGCAATTATTTTCAATCATCTTTTGATTTATCCGTTCCATTTGGTAACAGTTCAGCCTGCAGGTTCGGTCAATTTCTGGCAGATGCTCAGACAGTGTGCCTGCCAGTAAGTAATTATGATATAGGATTTTTGCGTTCTTTCATATAACTGAGACGATGCCATTAAAGAATTCTTAAGATATGTTTTGAAATATTTTATAAAAATAGGTGCGTGGTCTGTTATAATGAAAAAAAGTTTCGAGATGGCTGTCCGTTACGAAGGCAGCAGGCGGAGGGACGTGGAATAAGCCGGATAGGGAGGAAATTATGGAAAATAATAACGGAAAAAAGAGCGGAAAAGGTGTTTGGCTGATTGGCATCGGCGCAGCTGCGGCGGTTGCCGCGGTAGCGGTGTTAGCCGGAATGACGGCAGGAAAGGGCTGCGGGGCGGTGAACTCCGGGAAGGAAGTATCCCAAGGGGATGGGGAAGCGCAGGTACAGGATGGGGAGAACCGGCAGGTGAACGAGGAAAATCGAGGGTCGGAAGGAGACGAGCAAGGACAGGAAGCACAGGGAGCGGAGACGAAGGAGGGTGAGCCAATGACGGCCATGTATATTCCTTTTGGGGATGGCATGCATATTTTTGCCGGGGAGCAGAGCGGCATATTTGAGGCAGTGTTCCCGGATGAAATTTATGATATTAACGGAAACAAGATTGGGAAGGAACAGCTGGCAAAAGGGAATATGGTAAAGATATACGGCAACGGGATAATGCTGGAATCTTATCCGGGTCAGTATCCCGGCATTACAAGAATGGAGGTCATAGAAGAGGGGAAACCTTCGGATGCGGATGTTTATCAGGAAATTGTGGATGAAATATATCAGGAACCGGATCCGGCAGAGCCTCCTACGCTGAACGTGGAATATAGGACAGATATGATGATTGCCACGGTCATGATTAACAGGGGCGGTTATGAATGGGTTTATACGGATGAAGATGAACTGAGCAATGCAGTGGTGGCGGATTCTTTGCATGTGTTGGACTGGAAAGCAGGAGAAATGCTGGCGGACATTAAAGTGGCAGAGCCGTTGGAACTGACACTGCTTTTTTCTGAAAAACCGCTGGAGGTGGAGGCGGTGCGGTATGATGCCGCTTTGCTGGGGAAAGCACAGGAAATGCCGGAAGGTGAAAAAGTAACGGTGGAAGAAAAGGACGGTAAGCCGGTGCTGCGCGGCGTTACCGCAGGGTATGTGTATGATATAACGGGCAAATGGGAAAACGGGCAGGCGAATTACGGATTCATTACTTTAGAGCAAAAGTAGCGGACGATGAGACGGAGGAATTCCATGTCTTTTGGGAGAAGGGACGTGGCAGCCGAAGGGATGGGAGGGCGGCAGATGAAAGTATATTATGGGACAAATTTCTACGGTCCTTCCAAGGATGGGGAAGAGATGCGGAAAAAGGAAATTAACCGGGAGTTTAAATGGGGAAATCTGTCCGGCTTCCTTCCCGCAGTTTATATCGGAAAAGAAGGGATGGCGGCAGATATCTGCATCCGGGTGGCGGAGGACAGAATCCGTGAATTTTACGGAATATGGCAGCATAGAATGGAAGAGGGGATGAGCCGGGCGGAATATGAGCAGGCTTTGGAAGAAAATCCGCTGAATATTGACTTTGGGCTTTGTGCATGGGTGAATGGGGAAAAGCTGCAGAGCAGTTTCAGCTGCGGAACTTCTTACAGCGCGATTTTTATGGAAGAATCCGGCGGCTGCGCCGCCGCAAGAGAACTGATGTTGGAATATGGCTGTAAGGAAGAATCCGGCTGGTGTATCCGGCGGCATATGTTTGCTTGGGAAAAAGAGCCGGAGAGGTTAAACTGTATTGATTTGGAATTCATAGGCATGAATAAGGACTATAGGGATATGCCTATAGAGATAGGAGCCGGGGATGCGGGGAGAAAATATGCCGTGACGAATCCCTTGAGCCAAAAACAATATGAAGTATGGATAAAAGGGACGGAGTGGAAAGAAATTCCTTTGGATTTTTTAAAGGCATCGGAAAACCCCCAAATATCCTGTCTTCCGAATCATTATCTTCTGCTGACATATAGTGTGGAACCGGATCTGCATCAGGAGAAATTCCGGCTGCAGGATATAAGCGATGGCGGTGCCGGCAGTTCCCAAGATGCGGACGGCATGGAAAATGCCATAATCGGAGGGGCTTACGGACCTACGGCGATATTTCTGGCAGGCAGGAAGAAGGTGACGGAGGACAGGCTGGCAGTATCGGCTCTTTATGCCTGCCAGGCCGGAGACTGCCGTTCGGGTCTGATGCCCGGCGGCTCTGCAGCGGGGGATTCGATTCCCGCGAAGGCATCTGAGCCTGAACCGGTGAGGCGCATAAAATGGGTGCCGGTTTTTTCGGAAAAGGAGAGACAGGACATGCGGCTGCATATAGAACTTTGACAAACCATAAGTGATGTATATTTATGGTAACGGTTCAGCCCAGGACTTTGCACTTGCTGCAAAGTCCGTGCGAATGAGTAAATTTAGCCAAGAGGGAATCTGCCCCTCGCCGCAGGCGACTTGGAATGGGCAGATTCCGTAACAGGGAAGCCGCAGGCTGAACTGTTGCTATTTATGCAAAAAATCTTTTTCTCCCTCTTTCATAGTGAATGATATTGTGATAAAATTAACATATTACAGAGAAGCGATGGGGATGGGACATAACTTTTCTCAAACAGCAGCAACTGTATATAAGAGAGGTAACAAATTAGGAGGTGTATTATGGCAAAAGAAATGATTGCAATGCTTCTCGCCGGTGGACAGGGTTCCCGCCTGTATGCATTGACAGAGAAACTTGCAAAACCTGCAGTTCCGTTTGGCGGGAAATACCGTATTATTGACTTTCCGCTGTCCAACTGTGTTAATTCGGGGATTGACACAGTGGGTATTTTGACACAGTATCAGCCGTTGGTACTGAATGAGTACATAGGAAACGGCCAGCCTTGGGATTTGGACCGTCTGTACGGAGGCGTACATGTACTGCCGCCGTATCAGAAAGCCAGCGGATCGGACTGGTATAAGGGGACGGCAAATGCGATTTATCAGAACATTTCATTCATTGAACGGTATGATCCGCAGTATGTGATCATTCTTTCCGGCGACCAGATCTGCAAACAGGATTACAGCGATTTCCTGAAATTCCACAAAGAGAAGGATGCGGAATTCAGCGTGGCTGTAATGGAGGTGCCATGGGAAGAGGCTTCCCGTTTCGGCCTGATGGTTGCGGATGAAAATGACAAAATTACGGAATTCCAGGAGAAGCCGAAGCAGCCGAAGTCCAATCTGGCATCCATGGGTATTTATATTTTCAACTGGGATATTCTGAAGAAATATCTGGAAGAGGATGAGGCGGATCTGAATTCCGAGAATGATTTCGGCAACAATATCATCCCGAACCTCTTAAGGGATAGCCGCAGGATGTACGCTTACCATTTCAACGGCTATTGGAAGGATGTAGGAACCATAAGCTCTCTGTGGGAGGCAAATATGGAAGTGCTGGATCCGGAGCATAGCGGAATCAATCTTTTTGATGAAGACTGGAAGATTTTCAGCCGTAACAGCGGTATGACAGGACATAAAATCAGCGCAGGCGCAACGGTGGAAAATTCCATGATTACAGACGGATGCCGGATCAAAGGAACCGTTAAGCATTCTATTCTGTTTGCAGGCGTGAAAGTGGAAAGCGGCGCAGTGATTGAAGATGCGGTAATTATGGGCGGCACCGTGATTAAGTCCGGCGCTGTCGTAAAGCATTGCATCGTGGCGGAAAACGTGACAATCGGTGAGGATGCAGTAGTGGGTGCGATGCCTACCGAGGAAGAGAACGGTGTTGCTACAGTGGGTGCGAATATTACCATAGGCGCAAATGCGAAGATAGGGCCATCGGCCATGGTAAAGAGCGATGTGAAAGGCGGTGAAGAACAATGGTAAATTCAAATAAGAGTGCACTTGGCATTATTTTTCCCAACAGTTATGATGCGCTGGTTCCGGAATTGGTAAACGTGCGCCTGATGGCTTCCATTCCTTTTGGCAGCCGTTACCGCCTGATTGACTTTATTTTGTCCAGTATGGCAAACTGCGATATCGACAATATTTCCGTTATGGTAAACAATAACTATCATTCGCTGATGGATCACTTGGATTCCGGACGTGAATGGGATTTGGTACGCAAAAACGGCGGTTTGCATATTTTCCCTCCTTTTGCGGAGAAAGAATCCAAGCCTTTTGTAGGACGTGTAGGGGCTTTGGCCAGCATTTTGGATTTTTTAAGGGATCAGAAGGAAAAGTATGTGGTAATAGCAGATACCAACGTAGTGGTTAACTTTGATTTCAAGGATATGATTAAGGCTCATATGGAAAGCGGCGCCGACGTTACGGTAGTGTACAATGAGCAGGAACTGCCGGAGAGCCTTCTGAAATCCACTTCCAATGACAAAGGCTTTTATTATACGCTGCAGATTGAGGACGGTCGGGTGACAAGGATGTTTGTCAATGCCAGGGAGCCGGGCGTGCAGAACTTCGGGATGAATATTTACCTGATTGAACGTGAACTGCTGATTGATTTGGTAAATACGGCATTTGTCCACGGACAGGAGTATTTCGAAAGGGACGTTCTGCTGCCGAAGCTGAACAAGCTGAATGTACAGGCTTATAAGTATAACGGCTATGTAGCCCGTATCAGTGATATGAAGAGTTATTTTGACGAAAATATGAAATTGCTGGACGACTATAATCTGGATGCGCTGTTCTCGGGTGCGCCGATTTATACAAAAATCCGTGACGATAACCCGACCAGATATATTGACGGTGCAAAGGTACAGAATGTAATGGTTGCCGACGGATGCGTGATAGAAGGCGAAGTGGAAAACAGTGTTCTGTTCCGTGGCGTTAAGGTGGCAAAGGGAGCGAAAGTTAAAAACTGTATTCTGATGCAGGGAACTATCGTGGAATCCGGAGCGGATGTAGACTATTTGATTACGGATAAAAATGTTACGATTACGGCAGGAAAGGAACTGAAGGGAACGGATACTTTCCCCGTTTATATCGGGAAATTCCAGACGGTTTAATTTCAAAGCGTGAAGAGCCTAGTAGGGAAGATTTCTTCCTCTGCTCGCCGTGTAGCCCGTGCGTCATTTTAGCGGCATATTTTATCTGCACGGGTCTGCGCAACCGAGCAGGGAAGAGCCATCTTCCCTGCTTGCCGTGCGCCCTGTCAGAGGTATATTTCAAAAAAGAGGTGGGAAGATTTTTGTCTTCCCACCTCTTTACAGTTATTATTATAACATAAAAACGATAAATAAACAAGTCTGGTAAATGAAATGACACTGGGATATAATTTATCTCCACGGACAGTATAGGAAACCATAGGAATGTTTTCCGGCATTAAAAGGAGGTAAATTATGGGAGAAATGAATTGGATGGAAGTCATGGCATCGGAAGCGTTGGCAGGGCAGATTCTGGATGCAAACCGGTATACGCGGCAATATGGCTTGGAACTGCATAAGGAGGATACGGAGCTGCTGATGAAGGAGCGGACGGATGTGTTGAAAAAGGAACGGAGGGTGGAGTTCGGGCCGGGGATACTGCCGAGGATTATTTATACTTTTTGTGATTCGGACTATATTTCACAGGAGGATTACTGTGATACTTTGGTACGGCTTCAGGAGATTTTTTACCTTTATAAGAATGAGATGATGGATGAGATTACGGACGATGAACTGTTGGAATTTATGAAGGAACAGTTTGAGGGAGTTTGTTTTGGCGATTTGGATTACCTGGAAAGAACCTGCCTTGACTTATTTGCACAGGCAATCCGGGCAGGATACCGGGGGTACGCGAAATCTGCCGGGAAAGGAGAATTCGGGAAATTTGACATTGCAAAACGGTGGGACAGGGAGTTGTATCTGGAAGCACTCAGGGATTTGTGCTGGAGATAGCAGGAGAGGACAGGGAGTTGTGAACGGCAAAAGCTGTCTGTAGGGTATCTGTAAACTGATATGAGCAAAAGCGGAGCGGGAACGGAGGCAACGGTGAGTCGGAAAATAAGATATCAGGAGAAAGAACTGATTCCGGTGGTGGCCAAATTGGCTGAGAAGTATACCGGATATGAACATACTTCCATTACCTATGAAAAGGCACAGGATTTGATGGGGGCGGTTCTGTACTGCGTAGAGGAATATGAAAAATATGGGCAGGGCAGCGTGGATGAGGCTGTAAGCAGGGAAAGGGTATTGCCTAAAGCATGTGAAGGCATTGCCGCGGCGCAGGCTTATGAAACAGGGCGGAAGCTGGTTCTTGCCCGGGTGGAAGGGCTGCGTATTCTATATAACCGAATGGTTCCGGGATTCCGTGATTACGGGGTAATCTGCCTGCAGCATATTTTTTATAAGGGAATACCGGAGTTTCTGCGCAGATATGATGCAGTGTACCTTCCGCAGGATACGCTGCTCACCTTGGACTATCCTATATGGAAAGACATCAGGAGGCTGTCCGGTATTGATGCAGTGTATGAATACCTGGAATGCATTGCTTGGGAACAGGAATTTCTTTCTTGGTTTGGCGAAACGTATGTGGCAGGGCTGCTGCGGGCATATGACGGGAATTATGAGGAATTGCCGGTAAATATAAGTGAAATCGTGCTGCAGGATATCTTGGGGCATCTTCTGCTTCATAAGCCCTTGGAAGAAAAAGGGTTTGGGAAAGAAGAATGTGTAACGGCGGAAAAGCTTTTGTGCGGAAAGACCACAGAAGAAATAGCCGGTTACGGAGAAAATGCAGTCGGATCTTTAGTTTGTCAATTTGGCGGAAATCAGCAGTTGTTAGATTACCTGAAATGTGGTATTCTTAACATTGCCGTGAGAATTCGTAACGGTGTGGAGAATCATTGTCTGGATAAAGTTTTCCTGAGATGAAAGAAAGGTAACAGGTGAGATGAAGAAAGAGAGAATCGGATTACGCAAGGATGCATTTTACAGTCATATTTTTAAGCTGGTATTGCCGATTGTGGTGCAGAATCTGCTGAGTGCGGCCGTCAGTTCGGCGGATGTGGTGATGCTGAATTATGTGGGTCAGTCTTCCATATCGGCGGTCTCTTTGGCCGCGCAGTATGCCTCCGTGCTTTTTATGGTGTTTTACGGGCTGGGTACCGGGGCAACTATATTATGCGCCCAATATTACGGGAAAGGGGATATGCAGGCCATACAGGTGGTGGAGGGCATAGCCCTGCGCTTCTCTCTTCTTATTTCCCTGCTGTTTTCGGGATGCGCGCTGCTGCTTCCGGAAGGGATGATGCGTATCTTTACAAATGACGGGGAATTGATTGCCATAGGAGCCTCATATCTTCGGTGCATGAGTGTCTGCTATCTGTGCTGGGGAATAACGGAAGTATATTTAGCGGTGCTCAGAAGCATCGGCAGAGTAGTGGTCAGCACGGCAATGAATGTACTGGCATTTTCCCTGAACATTCTGCTGAATGCGGTATTTATCTTTGGGCTGTTCGGCGCGCCCCAATTGGGAGCCATGGGGGTCGCCATTGCCACATCGCTGTCCAGGCTGATTGAACTGGGGGCATGCTTTGCCGTCTCGTTCTTCAGCAAGGACATTAAACTGGACTTCCGTTATTTATTTGCAAGGAATAAAACATTGTTTTCCGATTTTGTCAAGCTGTCGCTGCCGGCACTGGGAAACGATATCAGCTGGAGTGTGGCATTTTCCATGTATTCCGTGATTTTGGGGCATCTGGGGACCGATGTGGTGGCGGCCAATTCTTTTGTCATCGTCGTGCGGAATTTCGGCACAATCCTATGCTTCGGCATGGCCAGCGCGGGCGGTATTCTGTTAGGAAATATTATTGGAGAAAATAAATTGGATGAGGCACGGGAAGGTGCGAGGAAGCTGATGAAGCTGACTGTGGCGACGGGTGCCATCGGCGGCCTGATTATTCTGGCGGCTACGCCTTTTGTGCTGAAGTATGCGGCGTTGTCGGAGCAGTCCATGCATTATCTGAAATATATGCTGTTGATCAATACATATTATGTAATGGGGGCTGCCGTAAATACGACGTTGATTGCCGGGGTTTTCCGCGCCGGAGGGGACAGCCGGTTCGGATTTATCTGCGATACCATTGATATGTGGTGTTATGCGGTGCCGCTTGGATTTCTTGCGGCTTTCGTGTTTAAGCTTCCCGTCATGTGGGTATATTTCCTGCTATGTACGGATGAATTCGTGAAATGGCCTTGGGTAATCAAGCATTATAGGAGCGGAAAGTGGCTGAATAATATAACGCGGGACGATTTGTTTGCGGAGTAGGGGCGTGTGGAGACTGTGTGTCTCTTGAGCAACCGAAAATCTAAGCCCGATTTTATGTAGACATAAGCATCAAAATGGAAGATTACCATAGAATTAAGAACGAAGAAAAATAAAACATAATAAACCGAACTTACAGAAGAACTGTTAGCACGATGAAGTGTCAGCAGTTCTTTTTTTGCGCGAGTGACGAGGAAAGTGCCGTGCTTGCACGAGCATTTGACGAGTACCGCGATAGTCTTGGAACTTGTTTACAAGACATGCGTAAGGGAGGGGCGCCGTTGAGCTGATGATACAAATTCTCGGATGTCTCTGCATCCGATACAAGGTCTGTAAGTCTAATCTAAAACAAGATGATCCAATGTCATTTAGTTAATTTTGAAAATGAAAGGAGATTGATTAAAAA
>CAJTVK010000106.1 GCA_910579645.1 uncultured Lachnospiraceae bacterium
ATAAAAACGAAAAAACTGTGGAAAGGTGAAAAATGAAACTGCTTAAAATCAGGGTGGCCGGATTGCCTCTGTGTACAGAAACATTAGAAATAGATTTCTTCGCCAAACAACGGGTAGAGGCAGAAAAAAATGAGACAATGCACCATTTGTTTGCCAACATTTATCTGAATAATGCTATAGCTGTTATAGGGATTAATGCATCAGGTAAAACAACCATACTTAAAATCATTTCTTTTGTTATGGGGATGCTTAATAATAAGCCAATCAATAGTATTGATACAAATGAAATTTTAGAGGGAGTTCAAACAGGTGGGGAAGTGACTTTTGAATCTTTTTTTTACTGTGAGAATGGTACTGTCAATAAGCTGAAAACAATCATAAAGAAAACCGCAGAGAATAGGAATGATGAGAAATATTTTATAGACAATGAGGAATTATGGTCAAAGAACATAGATACTATTAAAAAAAAGAAGACATTTTTGGATTTTGATAATTTGGCACCTGTAATGACCAGAAAAAAAGATGAAGAATTCTTAATGGATGATGTCAGTATAATAATTGCTTTCAATAAAAAATATGAAGCAGGCTTCTTCTTATGTGATATGTCGAAGTTGACTGATTTCAATGTACTTTCTTTGCTGGGGGAATTTCCGGAGGAGTTAATTGCATTTCTTGACCCTAGCATTGAATATTTTAGGATTAACATGGATGGAAATGATGTCGATATCAGATTGAAATTTAAAGACAGCGCAGAGTTTGCACTGAATAATCCGGGAATGCTTAACAGATATTTGTCTTCCGGAACAATTAAAGGGATAGGTGTTTTTATGAATGCCATGTTTGTGTTCGAGAGAGGAGGATATCTGATTATTGATGAATTGGAAAATCATTTCAATAAAGAGATAGTGGCTACATTGATAAGATTTTTTATGGACTGCAAAGTAAATCCTAACGGCGCTGTTTTGATATTTTCAACGCATTATGCAGAATTGATGGATGAATTTGACAGAAATGACAATATATATATTGTAAGGAACAGAAACGGAATTACGGCGGAGAATCTGTCCAATATATTAAAACGCAATGACATTAAGAAAAGTGAGGCATATCAAAGTGATTTTCTGCAAGGGACCGTTCCGGCATATGATGCATATGTCAATTTGAAAAATGTCCTTATGGATTCATAGAAAGAGGGAACTGCTATGATTTTAAGAGGATATATTGCCTGTATTTGTGAGGGAAATGCAGAACAGGCTATTATGGATTTGCTTTTGGAAAATGAGAAATTAATTTTTCAGGCAAAGGATTTGCTGGATGGGAAAATAATAAGATGCAGGGATGCCAAGACTTTTGAACAGAGATATTTAAGAAAAGGTTTTTCTGATACTATAACTATATTGCGTATTTAGGATTCAAGAAGAGAAAACTTTAAATTGAGTAAGGCATATGCACATAAAGTAGATGTATTCAATATAGTGACATCGCCTGAAATAGAAATGCTGATTATTTGTAATGAGCATAAGTACAATGACTATAAAAAGTCAGGGAGAAAACCAAGCGAATACTGCAAAGCTGATTTAGGGTATAAAAATGTAAAGAATTACGATTTTGTAAAGGGTTATTTTGGTCGCATTGAGAAATTGATAGCTTCTATTCATGAATATCGAAGATTATCCAATATTCCTAAGGGAGAATACATATTATGGGACTTGTTGTAACCGGAGACTATGCTGTAAATTCAAAATGAACACATCAATCTATGCCGATTTTGCCTTTTCCTATCGTTCTTAAGCCAAAAAGGATTGACAAACGGCAAAAGATTGCATATTCTGTGATAAGAGGAAAATTAAAGGGCTAGGTAAAAGCTGTGAACAGGGAGAGTAAGTTATCCGGCAGTTGCAGAGAGGGAGTGCCGTCAGGCTGCAAGCAGTCCCAACAGGAGGATAACCGAAGTGCATCTGTGAGCTGATGCGGGGAAAGGGGCTTTCGGGCTGCGAAGTATCCGGATCCGGGGAAAGCACGTTACGCTTTTGAGGGAAAGACATCCTGTGAAACGAGAGGCTGTCTTTAATTAAGAGTGGAACCGCGGAATGACTTCGTCTCTTTTTCTTTGAAGGAAGAGGGACGGAGTTTTTTTACTCCCGGGAGCGGCAAGGCAGTACTAGTGCTTCATCCAGATAGAAATTACACTTCTGTCTGGATGAAGCACTAGTATGACCCACACCGCAGCAGTTCCTAAGCATTTCAGTCATGGCTAAAACCGGCATTGGGAGGCACAGACATGGGTTTCATAAAACGGATACAGGAAGAGATAGCGGTCATCAGGCAAAGGGACCCGGCCATCCATTCTTCCTTGGAGGTATTTTTATATCCCAGTTTCAAGGTAATGCTGCATTACCGTGCGGCACATAAATTATATCTGAAAAAGCATTATTTCCTGGCAAGGTGGATATCCCAGAGAGGAGTGCGCAAGACGGGGATAGAGATTCACCCGGGGGCAGAAATCGGGAAGGGTTTTTTCATCGATCACGGGAACGGAGTGATTATAGGGGAGACTACGGTAATCGGTGATAACGTGACTCTGTATCAGGGCGTTACGCTGGGCGGAACGGGAAAGGAGCAGGGCAAACGGCATCCTACCGTAGGAAATAATGTAATGATAAGCGCGGGGGCAAAGGTATTAGGTTCTTTTAAAATCGGGGATAATTCTAAAATAGGCGCGGGAAGCGTCGTTTTGGAAGAGGTTCCCAGCGGCTCCACGGTGGTGGGGGTGCCGGGGCGTGTGGTAAAGAGGAAGAAACAATGTTTCCCGCAGGAGGAAATGGATCAGACGAACCTGCCGGATCCGGTGAAGGAAGATATTTTTCATCTGCAGCGTGCAAACAGCGAACTGACCAACCGGCTGCTGGAATTGGAAGAAACCGTGAAGATGCTGCAGCGGCAGGCGGAGGAAAAGAAGCAGTAGGCGGACGGCTAGGAAACGGAAGAGGGGCGGGAAACCGGAAGAGGGCGGGAAAACGGAAAAGGGTGGGAAACCAGAAGATGGGCAGGAAACTAGGAGAGGGGAAGTAAACCGGAAAAGGGATGGAAATCAGAAGAGAGGAGGTAAACCAGAAAAGGGACGGAAACCGGAAAAGGAGCGGCAAACCAGAAAAGGAGAAAGAAGAGAAAATGAAAATTTACAATACATTGTCAAAAAAGAAGGAAGAATTTGTGCCTATTGAGGAAGGGAAAGTAAGGATGTATGTCTGCGGACCCACGGTATACAATTTGATACACATTGGGAATGCAAGGCCGATGATTGTATTTGATACGGTGCGCAGGTATATGGAGCATAAGGGGTATGAAGTAAATTATGTTTCCAATTTTACGGATGTGGACGATAAGATTATTAAGAAGGCCTTGGAGGAGGGCGTGGAAGCCGGCGTGATTTCCCAAAGGTATATAGAGGAATGCAAAAAGGATATGGCGGCAATGAACGTAAGGCCTGCGACGGCCCATCCTTTGGCAACCAATGAAATCGGCGGTATGCTGGAAATGATACGGACTCTGGAAGAGAAAGGGTATGCTTACAAGGCGGCGGACGGGACGGTTTATTTCCGGACACGGAATTTTAAGGAATACGGGAAGCTGTCCCATAAAAATCTGGATGACCTGCAGGGCGGGAACCGTTCCCTGCTGGTTTCGGGGGAGAATCAGAAGGAAGATGCCCTTGATTTTGTGCTCTGGAAGCCGAAAAAGGAGGGAGAGCCTTATTGGGAATCTCCGTGGTGCGACGGCAGGCCGGGCTGGCATATCGAGTGTTCCGTTATGAGCAAGAGGTATTTGGGGGATGAAATCGATATTCATGCAGGCGGCGAAGATTTGGTTTTCCCTCACCATGAGAATGAGATTGCCCAGTCCGAGGCGGCGAATGGAAAGCCTTTTGCCAGATATTGGATGCACAATGCGTTTCTGAATATTGACAATAGGAAAATGTCGAAATCTGCAGGGAATTTCTTTACGGTGAGGGATATCGGTGAAAAATACGATTTGCAGATACTGAGGTTCTTCATGCTTTCCGCCCATTACAGAAGCCCTCTGAATTTCAGCGGGGAACTGATGGAAGCGGCAAAAAACGGATATGACAGAATTGTCACATGCGTGAGCAATCTGAATTATCTGCTTAAGAACGGACTTTCGGATACACCGGGCGGGAAAGAGGATGCCCTTCTGAAGGAACTGGAAGGGTTTTCCGCAAAATTTGACGAAGCTATGGACGATGATTTCAATACGGCGGATGCGATTTCCGTTATTTTTGAACTGGTGAAATTTGCCAATACCTATGCAGGGGAAGGCAGCAGCGCACCGTTTGTGAAGGCAGTGAAAGAGAAAATCGTGGAATTGTCGGATATCTGCGGGCTGGAAGCAGAGAAAGAAGAGGAACTTCTGGACGGGGAAATCGAGAAGCTGATAGAGGAGCGGCAGGCAGCCAGGAAAGCAAAGAATTTTGCGCGTGCAGATGAAATCCGTGATGAATTGTTGAATAAGGGAATTCTTTTGGAGGATACCCGCGAAGGTGTTAAATGGAAGAGAGTTTAAGTTTATTGGCACAGTTAAAGAAAGAATTTTCATGCAGAGAGGTGGATATCAGGGAATATTCGCCTCTTACCCTTGCCTATATCGGGGACTCTATTTACGACTTGGTAATCCGCACTGTTGTGGTGGGGAGGGGGAACCGGTCGCCCGGCCAACTGCATAAAGCGGCAACCAAATATGTAAATGCCGGGACTCAGGCAGCAATGGCCGAGGCTTTGCAGGATTGCCTGACGGAAGAGGAAGCGTCTGTTTATAAAAGGGGCAGAAATGCCAAGTCCTATACGACGGCAAAAAATGCTTCGGTCATAGATTACCGTAAAGCCACAGGATTGGAAGCGCTGATGGGATATTTATATCTGCGGGATGATATGGGACGGGTCATCGACTTGGTGCGGCTAGGGCTGGACAGGCTGGGTATGGAAATATAGAATGGGCTGATTATTAATTTTTGATTAAGAATCGTTTAATATTCGTAAAAACAGTGGATATATTGGGCATATTCTGTTATATATAGTAAACGACAGATAAATTTGCCGGAATAAAGGAAGCATAGGCTGAAGAAAGCAAAGAATAAAGGCAGTGAAGATTAGAGAAAGCAAAGATAAAGGGAAGTAAATGATAAAGTAAGTAAATGATAAAGTAAGCAAACTCTTAAAATTGAGAATATCTTTAAAAAGCAACGGATGGAGAGGGAAATACATGAGGTACGAAGAATTTACGATAGAAGGAAGAAATGCCGTTATTGAGGCATTCCGTTCCGGAAAGACGATAGACAAAGTATTTATACTGGACGGCTGCCAGGACGGGCCGATTGCTACGATTAAGCGGGAGGCAAAGAAGCAGGATACTTTGGTGAAGTTTGTGACAAAGGAACGTCTGGAGCAGATGTCGGAAACGGGGAAACATCAGGGAGTGATTGCTTATGCGGCTGCTTACGAATATGCGGAAGTGGAGGATATGCTGAAGCTGGCGGAGGAAAAAGGGGAGCCGCCGTTCCTTATTCTTTTGGATAATATTGAGGATCCCCATAATCTGGGGGCAATCATCCGCACCGCGAATCTGGCAGGGGCGCATGGTGTCATTATACCGAAAAACCGGGCGGCCGGGCTGACCGCCGCGGTGGCGCGTACTTCCGCGGGAGCACTGAACTATACGCCGGTGGCGAAAGTGACCAATCTGGCAAAGACCATAGAGGGGCTGAAGAAGCAGGGGCTTTGGTTTGTATGTGCGGATATGGACGGAAAGCCCATGTATCAGCTGGATCTGAAAGGGCCTATAGGGCTTGTGGTCGGCAGTGAGGGAGACGGGGTAGGCAGGCTTGTTAAGGAAAAATGTGATTTTGTGGCATCCATTCCGATGAAAGGGGATATTGATTCCCTGAATGCATCGGTGGCGGCAGGAGTATTTGCGTTTGAAATCGTACGGCAGAGATTGCTGTAAGGACAGGCGGCAGGAAGGTTGAAGTAATTATGAAAAAGGGCATGAATCAAATACAAAAGGGTTTGCTTATGGCAATCGGCGTATTGGCGATTATCTTGGCGGCTGTATTGGTTTCCAAGGGCATAGGATTTTATCAGGACAAAAAGCAGGAGAAGGAATGGGCGGCAAGGCATCAGGAAATACAGGAAGAAATTGTCAGCGTACAGGTGAAGATAGAGGAACTGGCGGGAGATGCGGATGCGCTGCAGGCTTTTTTGGACGAACAGGTGAATTCCGTGTTAGTGCTGGATGAGTGGCAGGCGGAGGGGCAGGAGCCGGCAGGGCAGGAAAACAGTCAGGAAGCGGCAGGACAGGAAAGCAGTCAGGAAGCGGCAGGGCAGGTACCGGACGGAAGCGGGCAGGATTCATCGGCTATGCAGGGGAATGCCGGTGACGAGGCGCAGGCAGTCACTTCCGGGGCGATTGTGATTCAGCAGACAGAGGAAATGCCCCAGGACAGCCAGCCTGCGGAAACCGGAAATACGGAGCCGGCCGAAGAAGCGGCTGCCTTGCCGGAAGTCAGTGAACAGGCATTGCAGCAGGCGGCGGAAGGAGCCATTGTTATAGATGCGCCGCCGGCACCGGAGCCGCCGGCGGAGGAAATGATTCCGGCAGACGTATCGGACGATTCCGTATCCGGCAACGGAACGGCTTCGGAGGAAGGGGACGGAGCGGCGGATGGCGGAACGGAAGAGGATACGGTGTCCGGAAACGGAACGGCCGGAGCGGAAGGGGACGGATTGACCGGAGCTTCCGGGACGGAAGAAGATACGGTATCCGGCAACGGAACGGCCGGAGCGGAGGGAGACGGATTGGCCGGAGCCTCCGGGACGGAAGAAGACACGGTGTCCGGAAACGGAACGGCCGGAGCGGAAGGGGACGGATTGACCGGAGCCTCCGGGACGGAAGAGGATACGGTGTCCGGAAACGGAACGGCCGGAGCGGAAGGAGAGGGATTGACCGGAAGCGGAGCCGCCGGAGAAGAGGAAGACACGGTGTCCGGAAACGGAACGGCCGGAGCGGAAGGGGACGGATTGGCCGGAGCCTCCGGGACGGAAGAAGATACGGTGTCCGGAAACGGAACGGCCGGAACGGAAGCAGATACCGTATCCGGAAACGCAGCAGATTATATGGAAGAAGCGGAGACAATATCCGGAAATGCCGTAATAAACGGACAGGTGATACCCTTTGAAAGAGACGAAGCAGAGCCGACTCTGGAACAGAGGCGGAAAATTCGTTCCTCTTATTTGGAGACTTTGCAGATAAACGGAGAAGACAGGGCGGTTTTGGACAACAGCAGCTATGATTTTTCCGATATCAGGATTGCCTGTCTTGGCGACAGCTTAACGGAAGGCAGCAATTTGGATAAAATGGAGAATTATCAGCAGTATTCCTATCCCTCCGTATTAAAGAATCTTCTGAATGCCGAGGAGGTTTATAATTTGGGAATGGGAGGCTCTTCTTACGGGAGATATTGGGACAATGCATTTGTGGACCGATATCATGCCATTCCGCAGGATGCGGATATCATATTGGTCATGGGAGGAACAAACGACGGATTTGCCGCTTCCGAGAAAGAACTGGGAAGTTTGGAAGAGAAGAAGAAAAGAACTTTTTACGGCGATGTGGATGAACTGATGCAAGGGCTGAAAAGAGATTATCCCAATGCAAAGATTATATTTGCCACCCCTCTTCCCAATGTCCTTCATGACTATTTAAGGGCACAGAGGGCGGAACTGCTTCCTCAGAACATGTATGCGAAAGCAATTAAGGAATTGGCGGATCAGAATCAGATAGAAGTCATTGATTTATATAATTCGAATCTGCTGGATACCCATGACGCACAGGTAATTTCCAATTATATGCCTGACGGCGTACACGGGAATCCGGAAGGATACCGGATACTGGCCGAGCATATTGCAAGCCAGCTGATAGAGATAGCAGAACGCGGAGGATTGGAGAACGGGAAGGCAGGCACGGTCAGCGGCAATGTGGTTTCCGGTGCGGATGCCATGACTTCTTCAGAGGGCATGGCTCCGGGAGCGGCTCCGGCAGAAGGCGTGCCGGGACAGGCAGCGGAGGCGCAAAGCACGGAAGAGAGACAGCGCGCGGAAGCGGAGCGGCTGGCCAGGGAAAGGGAAGAAGCGGAAAAAGCCGCGGAAAACAACAGGAAGGTTGCGGCAGATGCCATGGTTATAACACCGGCGGCGGAGACCGTGCCGGAAGCGGCAGCGCCGACACAGCAGGCAGCACCGGAAACGCCGCCGGCACAGGATGAAATGTCTGTGGCGGAAGAGAAGTATGAATATGGCGGTGAAGCTATTGTGATTCAGTGATGCAGCCGGGATTCCATATTTTGACGACTTATATTTGGATTTGGTCGTCTATCCGGATGGGACAATTATAGAGGATGATATGGATGAACTGCAGGATGCATTATCAAAAGGGGATATTACGCAGGAACAATTTCGTCTTGCGTTGGAAACCAGCCATAGATTGCAGCAGGGAATATTGAGCAATGTTCCTTCTCTTATCGACTATACAAGAAAATGTTATGAAATCCATTGCCCACAGGAATAAAATAGTAGTAAGAAGATAGGTATCAAAATGCAGGATTCATATGGTCAATACAGCGATGAAGAATTGATTGTCCGTCTGCGTGACGGGGAAGAGCCGATTACGGATTATATTATGGACAAATATAAAAATCTGGTAAAAAGCAAGGCCAGATCTATGTACATTCTTGGTGCGGACAATGACGACCTTATCCAGGAAGGGATGATAGGCCTGTTTAAGGCCGTCCGTGATTATGACAGCGGGCGGGATGCCAGTTTCTTTACTTTTGCCGATTTATGCATATCCAGACAAATGTATACGGCTGTGCAGGCTTCCGGGCGCAAGAAGCACGCCCCTCTGAACAGTTATATTTCACTTTACAGTCAGGTACATAGCGACGGGGAACCGGACGGGGAAGAGTCGCAATTACAGAATATATTGGTTTCCAAGGCAGGACAGAGCCCGGAAGAAATGCTGATAGACCGGGAAAATGTGGAAGTGTTGGAAAAGATTATCGAACGGGAACTGAGCGTTTTTGAAAAGCAGGTGTTGGATTTATATATTACGGGCATGAGTTATGTGCAGATTGCGAAAGTGCTGGGAAGGGACGGGAAGTCTACGGATAATGCCCTGCAGAGAATTAAGGGGAAACTGCGGAAGGTGATTGGCAACACGGGACGGGTATAATTTTTTAAACTTGTGTAACGGAATGAAAGGAAACAAAAGTTGGCGGAAGCAATGAATGCTTCTGCTTTTTTTGTGTGCAGGGGCACACGTCCTAACGTGTAAAAAGACACAAATCCGCCCGGGAAATGGTGAAAAGACGGTCTGATTTAGGCCGGATTAATATAAAATGAACAGAAATAGGCAGGAAAAGGTGCAATATTTTATGGAAATATCTATTGACCGTTGGTCGAAAAGATGCTAAATTTTAAAGGTAACAAATCGACCGTTGGTCGAAAAAGAAGATTGAAGAAAGATAGGGAGGAAAATCATGACATATGCAGAGTTTTTTTCAAAGATAAAGGGAGAGTTTATGGGAGCGGATGTCAGCGATGTCCGGGAGCATTTGGCATATCAGTTCAATATTACAGGGGAGGCTGCAGGGATTTTTTATGTGGAAGTGAAAGAGGGAAAGCTGTATGTGGAGCCTTATGAATATTTTGATCGGGATGCGATTTTCATCTGCGAGGCGGATACCCTGACAAAAATTGCGGACGGCAAGCTGGATCCCATTCTGGCCGTTACGCTGCAGAAGCTTCGGGTGGAAGGAAATATTGACAAGGCATTGAAGTTCAAGGAACTGGTAGATAAGAAAAGCAGCAAAAAGAAGAAATAGCGGGACTTGGTCGGGTATGCAACCGCAGAGGTAGGAATATGGGAAAATTTTTAAAAAAGGCGGCAATATTGGCCGGCTTATTTACGGCTGCGGAGGCCGGAGGGTCGGCGTATTTTTACCGCAGGACAATGAAACGGAATAAGGCAAAGGTGGAACGTACCATAAAGATGTCGGGAACCGACTGGGATCAGTACAGGCCGGTGATGAAGGAGAAGAAAGAGGCCATGCTGTCCAGCCCTCATGAGGATGTCTACATTTATTCGGAGGACGGACTGAGGCTGCATGCCACTTATTTCCCGAACGGGGAGACGGATAAGGCGGTGATTTGCTTTCACGGATATACCAGTGAGGGAATGAGCGATTACATAGGACTGTCGGATTATTATCTGAGAAACGGATACCGGATGCTGCTGCCGGACGCCAGGGCACACGGCAGCAGCGAAGGGGAGTATATCGGGTTCGGCTGTCTGGACAGGTATGATGCGCTGGGCTGGATAAAATGGATGACCGGCCGATGCGGAGAGAAGGTACGGATTCTGCTGCACGGGACATCCATGGGCGGCGCCACCGTGCTGATGACGGGCGGACTGGAATTGCCGGAACAGGTGAAAGGGATTGTTTCGGACTGCGGGTTCACATCGCCCAAAGAGGTATTTACCCATGTGCTCCATACAATGTATCACCTGCCGGCATTTCCGATGCTGCAGATTGCGGATTATGTAAATAAGAAAAAGGCCGGGTACGGGCTGGACGAATGCAATACGGCAAGAGAAGCGGCCAAAATTTCGGTGCCGGTGCTTTTGGTGCATGGGGATGCGGATACTTTCGTGCCCTGCGGCATGTGCGGAAAAATCTATGCAAACTGCCGGCAGGCGAAGCAGCTGATTGTAGAAGGCGCAGGACACGCGGAAAGCTACTATAAAGATACGGATGCATATGAAAGAGCATTGGATGATTTTTTGGAAGGAGCGGGATTATAATATGATGAAGACAAGGAACGGGTATCGGGTTTATCCGCTGACAGTGGCGCAGAAATTTCACTTTTTCTATCAGAAGTTCTGCCCGAAAAAGCAGGTAGTGAATATAGGGACCAGCCTGACCATTGAGGCGGAACTGGACTGGGAAGTGCTGAAACAATGCATATATAAAGCCTATGAACGCTGTGAGTCCATGCGGCTGCGTTTTGCCCTGGATAAGGACGGGGAATGCTATCAGTATGTGGCAGAGAGGGAAGAAAGGGACATTGAATTTGTAGATTTCAGCGGGGAGACGATGGAGGCGGCGCAGGCCGCCATGCAGAGATGGACGGAAATCCCCTTCAAGCTGGAAGATTCTCCGATGAACCGCATCGTCATGATAAAGACTTCGGACGGGTACAGCGGCATTTATATGTTGGTAGACCATTTGACAATGGATGCACAGTCGCTTATCTGTTTTATGAAAGACGTGATAGAACTGTACTGCAACCGCATGTTTGATGATGTGCCGTATCCTAAGAATATGGCATCCTATACCGAGCAGCTGGAGAAAGATTTGGCTTATGAGGCCGGGTGCAGGGGGAAGGAAAGGGATACTCAGTTTTTCCATAAGCTGATAGAAGCTTCCGAACCGATTTATAATGGCATTGACGGGCCGCAGAAACTGGAAGCGGAAAGGGAGAAGACCGGAAATCAGCAGCTGCGGGCGGCAGTCAACGTATCGGACTCGGTGGATTCTGCCTTGGATATCTTTCACTTGGAAGAAGAGCCGACAAAGAGGCTGATGAGTTTCTGCGAGAAATATCATGTATCGCTGGTATGTCTTTTGCTGATGGGGCTTAGAACCTATTTTCAGAAAATGAACGGGAACGATGATGTATCCATCAATACGGCAATTGCAAGAAGGGCAACTTTGATGGAGAAGAAATCCGGCGGCACCAGGATTCACTCCTTCCCTTTCCGGACAATCATACCGGAGGGCAAGACCTTTTTGGAAGCTATCTATGAAATCCGTGACAAGCAGAACGAGATGTTCCGCCATGCCAACTTTGACCCGGTAGCATATTTCGGCTACCGCAGCCGGCTTTACCATAATGAGAACGGGCAGACTTATGAGCCGATGTCGCTGACCTATCAGCCCATGACCTTGCAGGAAAAGGGGCTGGATAAGCTGGGAGGCATTAAGTATAAGACGAAATGGTATCCGAACGGAGCCACTACACAGGCTATGTATCTGACCGTGATGCACAGGCCGGACGACAACGGGCTGGACTTCAATTTCGAGCATCAGGTCAAAGCGGTGTCAAGAAAGCAGTTGGAATATTTGTACTATTATCTTTGCAAAATCATGTTTAAAGGCGCGGAAAACCCGGAACTGACGGTAGGGGAAATTATGAAGCTGATTTAAGCCGGAAGCACAGGCGCGGGACGTGCCTGAAAAGCAAGAGTCTTATGAGAGGAAGCATTGTTCTGCGGCTCTGAGCCGGCAGCGGACAGGAAAGAGAAGAGAGGAGAAGTTATATGTTTGGGAAACTGGTGGAAGTAATTTGCAATTATGTGGAAGTGGAGCCGGAGAATGTGAAGCCGGACTCGCGTTTTATGGAAGATTTGGGTTTTACGTCTTTTGATTTCATGAGCATGCTGGGGGAACTGGAAGACACTTTTGACGTGGAAGTGGAGGAACAGGAAGCGGCGAAAATACGCACGGTGGAGGAAGCGGTGGCATATCTGGAGAAGCTGGCGGGACAGCAGTAGGAGGGAAACATGGTTTACAGTACGATTCGTGAGATTCTGGCAGATGCGGAAAGGCGTTTCGGAAAGGAAGATGCCGTACGCTATAAAGTAAAGAAGGATACGGTGGAGGCAAAGTCATACAGCCAGCTGAAAAAGGACAGCGAAAGCTTTTCCCGTGCCTTGGATTCTCTGGGGGAAAAAGGAGACCATATAGCTATCATCGGAGCCACTTCTTATTCTTGGCTGCTTTCCTATTTCGGGATTGTGAACAGCGGGAGAGTGGCAGTTCCTTTAGACGCAGGGCTTCCGGCAGAGGAGATATGCGAACTGACAGACAGGGCTGACGTGACTGTCCTTGTGGCGGATGAAATGCGCAGGGACGTGATAGATATGGTAAAATCACGCTGTCCGAAACTGAAATATGTGATTTCCATGCAGAAGGAGGAAAGTGACGGGGAGGTGCTTTCTTTAGGCCGGCTGTTAAAAGAGCATGAAGGAATCTACGACTTTATTCCGGAGGCGGATTCACTCTGTACGATTATGTATACCTCGGGCACTACGGGAAAGAGCAAGGGCGTTATGCTGACCAATCGGAATATGGCGGAAAATGCCACTTGCCTGGATATGAAGTTTCCGGAACGCACGGTGCTGATGACGGTGCTTCCCATCCACCATGCCTATTGCTTAAGCATGGATATACTGAAAGGGATTTCCTTGGGAAGCGTTATCTGCATTAATGATTCCCTCCTTCGGGTTGCGAAAAACATAAAACTATTCCAGCCGGATATGATGCTAATGGTACCTTTGATGATTGAAACCATTGCCAAGAAGCTGGAAGAAAGCGCATGGCTGCCGCCGGCCATAGTGAAAGCCAAAGTATTCGGCAAGCAGTTCCACACAATCTGCAGCGGCGGCGCATATCTGAACCCGGCTTATATCGACCTGTTTGCCCGTTACGGGATTACCATACAGCAAGGGTACGGCATGACGGAGTGCTCGCCGGTCATCAGCACCAATTTAAGCTGGAATATCCGCAAAGATTCCGTGGGCCAGCTGATGCCCAACTGCGAGGCCAAGACCGTGAAAGAGGAACTCTGGGTACGGGGCAGCAGCGTAATGATGGGTTACTACAAAATGCCAGAAGAGACGGCGGAAGCCTTGGAAGACGGCTGGCTGAAAACAGGGGATTTGGGATATGTGGACGCAGACGGCTTTGTCTATCTGACCGGAAGGAAGAAAAATCTCATCATTACCAAGAACGGAGAAAATGTCTCCCCGGAGGAACTGGAAAACAAACTGGGTGAGGAAAGGCTGGTGCAGGAAATCCTCGTCCGTGAAAAAGAAGGGGTCATTGAAGCGGAAATTTTCCCGGACTACGAATATGCCAAAAAGAAGAAAATATCCGACATCCGGAAATCGCTGCAGGAAATCATAGATGCCTATAACCGGCAGGCCGCAGCTTACAAGAGAATTTACGGACTGAAAATACGGGAAACGGAGTTTGAGAAAACCCCGTCAAAAAAAATAAAAAGATATTAAGCCAAACCGCAGGCCGCTCCCGGAAGGATATCCTCCGGAGAGCGGCCTGCGGCTCGTCTTAAGGCAGTGCCGGCATCACTCCGTTTCGTCTTCCAAATCATCTTCCTCCGGAAGTTCCCCATGCAGGATGGCAAGAATATATACCGCGCGTTTATTGGCACGCTCATAATACATATGGGCAGTCTGGGCGGCAGCACTGTCGAAAGGATCGCTTTCATAAGCCTGATGATAAAGAGAAACGGCATCGGCCATATATTCCTCCGCCTGCACCGCCAAATCCTCCACAACGGCAAATTCCTCAGGCACCTTCAGGGAAGCCATCCATGAGAACCGTTCTTTCATCTCATCCAATGCGGCAAGCAGTTCCGGAACGGCAGTTTCGGAGGATACGTCAATACTGTTAATCCGGTCGTCGTAACCGGAAAGTTCCGTATAAAAAGCTTCCATATCCGATTTATACTGCTCCAATTCTTCATTCGTCCCGCAGCCGCCCAGAAAAAACAAGGCGAAAACAGCAAACAGCAAATAAAATGTTCCGTATTTCAAAGAAACTCCTCCGTCGTATTTTTTAATCATCCGATAGTCATACCGCATCATTCCGAAAATATCGGACAATATATCCCTCCGAGTATGCGCACGATTTTTGCAAAGAACATTCTGTTTCTGCACATACCCCAAATTCCACCGTTATTTCCGCAATGCAGTACTAGTATAACATACCGTATATTAATACACAATAAAATCCTCCGAGAATCGAGAATCATGGAAATCAAGTGATAGTTCAGCCTGAGTGTTGTGTTGGGAGGCGGACGCACGGGAGGGATTTTTTTGCGGGACGGCGGCAGCGGGAGCGCCTG
>CAJTVK010000107.1 GCA_910579645.1 uncultured Lachnospiraceae bacterium
GGTGGATTCGAACCACCGAAGCAATTTGCAGCAGATTTACAGTCTGTCCCCTTTGGCCACTCGGGAATCCATCCGTTTCCTTTGGGGCGGATCCGCACTGCATAGAAACCCAAAAGTTTTATGCAATGCAGTACCCTCGCCCGATACTATACATTTATATCACATAGCTATCTAAATTGCAAGAAATTTTTGCTCCTCTTTTTATAATGTTTCAGCACAATTGCGGAAGTGGGCGGCAAAGTCACTTTCACTTTTCCTTTAATGATAGGATAATCCGTTTTTTCTGCGGTAAAGCCTTCTGCCGTAGTCAGCATCAGCCGTTTCATTACCCCTTCCTTCGGCGTGCCTATATGCCAGACGGTAATCTCTTTCGTAACCTCATGCTGGTTATTGTTCACCAGAATCAGCGACTGCTCCTGCCGGTTGAAGCGTCCGTAGCCGATGACATTGTAATCCGCTTCCATATATTTTAACGATCCGGTAAGAAATTCCCTGTTTTCCTTATGAACCGCAATCATTTGTTTATGAAACTCAATGAGTTCCTTGTCTTCCCTTCCCCAAGGATAGGTTCGCCGGTTATCCGGATCCGTGAATCCGGTTACTCCTGCCTCGTCGCCATAATATATGGTAGGGGCACCGGGCCATGTCATCTGAATCAGCACGGCCTCCCGCATCACTGCCTTGTTCACATTATGGTCTGCCATCTCGGGTCCCAAGGAGTTCGTCCTGCCTACCACATGGTTCGTCCTCGTCAGAAAACGGGAATGATCATGGTTTGACAGCTGGTTCATTGCCATATACAGGGACGGCATCGCCATATTCACCGAATTATATGCCATAGCCCCCCAGAAACTCTCGGCATTGCCCAACATATCCTGCCGGAAATCATCGCTATGCTTCTGCATCCCCGTCAGAAACCAAGTCACCGGTTCCATAAAGGCATCATAGTTCATCACCGAATCCCATTCGTCTCCGTGCAGCCAATCCTTCGGATTCCCATAGTGCTCTGCCAATACCACCGCATTGGGATTGGCCTGTTTCACCGCCTTGTAAAATTCTTTCCAAAAATAATGGTTATACTCCGGAGAATGCCCTAAGTCTGCCGCCACATCCAGCCGCCATCCGTCCGCATTATACGGCGGGGATACCCACTTTCTGGCGATATGCAGCACATACTCAAACAAATCCCTGGAAGCTTCATAATTCAGCTTCGGCAGCGTATCGTGCCCCCACCAGCCGTCATAGGTACCGTTATAAGGCCATGCCCCTTCGTTGTGGAATGCAAAGTATTTATGGTATGGGCTTTCCCTGTCCACATAGGCGCCCTTCTCATACCCCTCCTGATTCTCATATATCCTTTCCCTATCCATCCATTTATTGAAGGAACCGCAATGATTGAACACGCCGTCCAATATCACTTTCATCCCCCGCCTGTGCGCCTCTGCCACCACTTGCGCAAACAGTTCATTGCTGGCCTCCAAGTTCGCCTTATTGGTCACGCGGTTAATGTACCTGGTGGCAAACCGGTTCTCCTGCCCGTGCCGGAGCAGTTCCCCCTCATCCTCCACAATCTTCCCGATATGCGGATCTATATAATCGTAGTCCTGAATGTCATACTTATGATTGGAAGGCGATACGAACAGCGGGTTAAAATAAATCACATCTATCCCCAGATCCTGCAGATAGTCCATTTTATCCAACACCCCCTGCAGATCTCCGCCGTAAAATTCCCGCACGCCCATAGCTGCCGGATATTTATTCCAATCCTCCACTTTTACCGTATTGTCGCCAATATATTGATATTCATCCGTCAGCACGTCATTGGAAGGATCCCCATTATAAAAGCGGTCCACATAAATCTGATACATAACCGCCCCTTTTGCCCATTCCGGTGTCTTATAACCGGGTATCAGCCGGAAATCGTAATGCCTGTCAATATGCTTCTGTGCCCCCTGAAAATTAAAATAGCATGTAATCTTTCCTGCCTGTACTTCAAAATAATAGCTGATTTCCCTGTTCTCCAGCTGAACCGTATGGGCATAATAATCGAACAAATCATCCGACTCCGTCTTAAACATTAAATGCTTTTCATTTTCACAGACAAAATAAACCCGATCCACATTATCCTTTTTCGTACGGAACTTCACCGTTGCCATTCCGTAAACATTCGGCTCCGGCGGAATCACATAATCTCCCGTACAGTCACTGAATAGTGCCATTCTGTCAAAAACAGGACGCATTGCCGAAATGTAATACTGGCGGTCCTGTTCCATTTCAAGAAATCTATTTGTCTCCATGCAATTTTCTCCCTATATTTTCTATGCAATATTTTATACTATGCCTTGCAGATATTCAAGCCATTTTTTGTCATGGAGCATGTCCGAAAACAGAGAATTTTTAAACCAAAAATCCCGCTGCAGGCAGCCGCTTACCGGCAGCGATGAAAGCAAATTCCGCACAGTAAAAAAGACAGCCATCGCTCTGCTGTCTTTTTTAGAGAAGGTATTTCTTATGGGGTATAGCAAAAAACTATATAATGTATTGGGGGGGTTACAAGTAGTATAATATCATAACCCACCTTTTGCGTAAATACCAAGGATTCACAAATATTACAAAACGCCATTCTATTTTTTATGCATTTTGCATAATATTATATCTCTTTTATTAAATCTTCCGCTGTCAGGCCCTTGTTCTCAAACAGGCTTTCGAACTCTTCCCGTGCGATTTTCTCTTTCTCCAGCAATAGTTTTGCGCATTTATGCAGTATTTCTTCATGCTCTGCAATAATTGCCTTTGCCTTTGCATAGCAGCTGCCGATAATTTCCTTCACTTCCTTATCAATTTCACCGGATATCAGTTCGCTGTGGCTTTTCGCATGAGCCAAGTCGCGTCCGATAAACACTTCGTCGTCGTCGTCGTCATAGTTGATGACACCGATATTGTCCGACATCCCGTATCTGGTTACCATCCGGCGGGCAACCTTGGTGGCTTTCTTAATATCACTGGAAGCGCCTGTTGTGATATCGTCAAAAATGATTTCTTCCGCAATGCGCCCCCCCAAGGATACCATAATCTCCTGCAGCATCTTGCCTTTGGTCATGAACATTTCGTCTCTCTCCGGCAGCGGCATAGTATAACCGGCCGCACCCAAGCCTGTGGGAATAATGGATACGGTATAAACCGGCCCTACGTCAGGCAGCACATGAAAGAGAATGGCATGCCCCGCCTCATGATATGCCGTAATCTTCTTCTCCTTGTCGGAGATAATGCGGCTCTTTTTCTCCGTGCCGATTCCTACTTTAATAAAGGATTTCCTGATATCCTCCTGCTTCACAAAAGCCCGGTTCTCCATGGCCGCATGTATGGCTGCCTCATTCATCAGGTTTTCCAAGTCCGCGCCGGTGAAGCCTGCCGTAGTCTGGGCAATCTGCTCCAGATTCACATCTTCCGCCAGCGGCTTATTCTTGGAATGCACCCCAAGGATTTCCCTTCTCCCCTTCACGTCCGGCGCACTGACCGTTATCTTCCTGTCAAACCGCCCCGGGCGCAGAATGGCAGGATCCAGAATATCCACCCGGTTAGTTGCCGCCAGGACGATAATCCCTTCATTTACTCCGAAACCGTCCATTTCCACCAACAGCTGATTCAGCGTCTGCTCTCTTTCGTCATGACCGCCGCCCATGCCGGTACCGCGTCTTCTTGCCACGGCATCTATTTCATCTATAAAAACGATACAAGGCGAATGTTTTTTTGCATCGGCAAATAAATCCCTCACTCTGGATGCGCCCACACCTACAAACATCTCCACAAAATCCGAGCCGGATATGCTGAAAAACGGCACGCTTGCCTCCCCTGCTATAGCCTTGGCAAGCAGCGTCTTTCCGGTACCGGGAGCCCCTTCCAACAGCACGCCCTTCGGAATCCTGGCCCCGACTTTCGTGAACTTACCCGGCTCCTTGAGAAAATTGATGATTTCTTCCAGTTCTTCCTTTTCTTCCTGCAGGCCCGCCACATCCTTCAGCGTTACTTTATTGTCCAAAGTCAGCCTGGCGCGGCTCTTGCCGAAGTTCATCATCTTCGCGCTTCCGCCGCCTCCTCCGGAATTCTGTGCATTCATCATCACAAAGAAAAACACGCCTACCACCAGCACCAGCAGGATAGGGAAAATACTGGTCATAAACCAATTCTCCCTCGGAATGTCGCGCACCTGCGGATCCAGTCCCTGGGCTATCAGCTCCTCTTCCATTTCCTGTATATCCGTGACATACAGAGTCTTCTCTTCCCCGCTCTTTAAAAATACTCTGACTATGCCCGTAGGTGTTTCCTTATTTGGCTGCATAATCGCTTCTATCACATTGCCCGCACCCAAGTCTTTCGTCAGTTCGCCCCTTGTGTAATCCGTCTCCTGACCGGTCAGTCCGCGGAACATCCAGGCAGCCATAAACATCAGCCCAAGGATCACCAAAAAATATACGTTAAAGTTCCTTTTATTATTATTGTTCAATTTACTTTTCACCTCATCCATCAAACTTGCAACGGCCCGGCACCGCTGAACCGTCAGTCAAATTCCACCACTCCGATATAAGGCAGGTTTCTGTACTTCTGGTCATAATCCAGTCCGTAGCCGACCACAAACTTATCCGGAATCTGAAATCCGGTGTAGTCCACCTCTACGTCCACCACCCTCCGGTCAGGCTTATCCAAAAGCGTACAAAGCCTAAGGCTTCTCGGCCCTCTGTCCCTGAGCATCTCCAACAGATAGCTGAGCGTCCTTCCGGAATCAACCACGTCTTCCACCACTATCACTTCCTTATCTTTCAGCGGCTCATCCAAATCTTTTACAATTTTCACAACCCCGCTGGACTTCGTGGAGCTTCCGTAGCTGGATACCGACATAAAATCCAAGGAAACCGGTACCGATATCCTTTTTGCCAATTCACACATAAAGAAACTGCCGCCCTTCAGTACGCAAACGAGATGTACCTGCTTCCCCTCATAATCCCTGCTTATCTGTTCACCGATCTCCTGAATCCTCCTGTCTACCTCTTCCTCGGACAATAACACTTTAATTCGCTCTGACATCTACGTTCCTCCTCCTATTTGTACTTGCAATATACGTTTGGTATTTTCTGTTATCTTATAATACTCGCTGATACGGTACTCCGGCACCCATAAGATATGGTTTTCTTCTGCCAAGACATAGATTTTTCCTCTCCGTTCCTTCGGGATTTTCTCGTTTATCATATAATCTTTCAGCTTCTTTCTGGAAAGATTCCCGTTAATTGTAAGATAATCCCCTTTTTCCCTTACGCGAAAAACTAAAGACTTAGTTATTCTATCATAGTCAAACCATTTCGTATATGTTTTTTGCGGAATATGTTGGGATTTTCCCCGAAAAAATCCTGTTATTTCATTTTCCGGCGGCAAATTCCCCGTCTCCAGCAGGGAAAACTCCACCGGCCCCAACCCCGGCACCTCTGCCGTCCCCGGAATTGCTATCTTTACAGGCTCTTGCTTCCCTTGTTCTTCCGTCCGGCACAGAACCAACTCCGCATACTCTTTCTGCGGTTCCCTTCTGGCCGTCAGCCCGTACGGAAGGGAAATCTGCTTGCTGCCGCTTTTCCCTAATAGCTTTTCCGTTTCCCGCACATGAACGGCAGCAATGTCCCGCCTTCCCCCCGACGCTTTTTCCAGTCCCAGCAGCAGTACCTGCCGGCGGAGAAACGCTTCTTCTTCCATCAGCCTTCCGGCATTCAGCCTGACCTCCGGCTCCCCGGACCGTTTTCCCTGTCCTGCGCCTTCGCCGGCCGCTTCCTCCGAAACGCATCTCCGATATGCCAGTTCCGCCTGCCTGCGTATGAACCCTTCCGCCTCCGCCAGCCTGTCCGCAGCCTCACACATATGCCTCACCGCACCATGGCACACTTCTTTTTCCACATATGGGAATATATGGTTTCGGATGCGGTTTCTTGTATAAGTATCCTCCATATTGGTTCTGTCTATACAGAAAGATAACTGTCTTTGCCGCAGATATTCCTCGATTTCCCTCCGCTCAAGGCATAACACAGGGCGGATTACATTCCCCCTCACCGGTTTCATGCCCGCGGCTCCGCTCAGCCCGGCTCCGCGGAACAGATGAAACAGCATCGTTTCCGCAAGGTCATTGGCATTATGCGCAACGGCAATCTTCCCTTTCCGAAAACCTCCTCCGGCGGTTCTGGCCAATCCCGCTTCCCCCGCATACTTCTCCAAAGCCTCTTCAAAAGCCCTATATCTCACCTTCCGCCCGGCCTCTTCCTCCGAAAGATGCTCCGTCCTGGCATACTCCCTGACATCCTCCCGCACAAGCACATAGGGCACCCCCCATTCCCTGCACAGCTCTTCCACATACCCTGCGTCCGCCTCAGCCTCAGCCCCTCTGATTCCATGGTTCACATGTACGACAATAAGGCGGAGCATCATTGTCTCCGCCAATTCATGCAATATGGAAAAAAGACATACCGAATCCGCACCGCCTGACACGCCTGTCACAATAGTATCGCCGGAAACAATCATCCGATGCTTCTCGATATATGCCTTTACTTTATGAAAGATTTTCTCATCCATTCCGTTTCATCCGTTTCTTTTAGCACTATTATTATATTAGTTAATTTAATGCCAAAAGTCAAACAATTCAGCTTATAAGTTTTCCCATATGCCGATGACCAGCACCGTCATGTCGTCCCTGACCCTTCCTTTGCTCTGCCCGATGCAGAAATTAAGTATGTTCCCAGCAATCTCGGCCGGATTTTTCAGCTGGATCCGCCCCAGCATCTCCGGCAGAATCTCCTCCCCTATGCCTTGGGAAAGCGCATCCAGCAAACCGTCCGACATCATTATCACATAGTCGCCGTCCACCAGCCTGCGCCGCGTCACCTCCATATCCATTTCATAAAAAACACCCAGCGGCAGATTCCGTGCCGAAATCCGCTCAATGAGGTTTTCTCTTTTTATATAAGAAGGCGCCGAACCTATTTTGTTGAATTCGCATACGCCGGTATATAGATCTATCTGACAAATATCCAAAGTGGACATATTCTGTGATTCTCCGCCGGCAATCAAGGAACCGTTAATCATCTGCACCGCCGTTTCCTTGGAAAATCCCACTTCCAGAAATTTTTCCACAAAATCTATGACGAACTCACTGTCTTTGCATGCCTTTTCCCCGGAACCCATGCCGTCGGACAAAACGGCTGCCAATCTCCCTTCCTTCACCTCCAGGAAAGAGTAATTGTCCCCGGAAACATCCTCCGTCTCCTTTACTGCCTTGGCCACCCCTGTAAGGACATGGAACCGCGGTTCCTCCACATATTGATAGCTGCCCCAGTCTTTGCTTACAAAAATAGGGCTTGTCTTTGCCGGCATAAGCCTTAGATTCAGAAAGACGGAAAGCAGATTGCCTACTTCCTCCACCTCCAGGCCTGTCCCCTTTGCCGCACGCATGACAATATTTATTTCTTTATGCCCTTCCTCTCTTTCCAAAAGATAGATTTCTTTCAGCAGAATACCCGCTTCTTTCAGCGTATGAGTCAGCTGCTTTATTTTCCGGTCGCCCATATGTATAAAGCGGTAGGATTCTTCCGCCACCTGCGTCATAATATGTGCCATCTCATTCAGATGCTCTGCCATCAGATCCCGGTTTTCCAACAGCCTCCTTTTCCAAAGATATTCCTGCCTGTCCTCCGCAATGGCATCCGCTTTTTCCTGCCGTTGTATATCCGCAAAGGTATTGGCCAAATCCCGGAAGGAATCGGCATACATCAGTAATTTTCTCTTTCCATATTCCGGCAGTACGCTGTCAAAAGGCGCCTCTCCGTTCATAAGCTGCTTTTTCATCCTTTCCCTCATTTCCGCGCGGCATTTTGCGCATACCAGTCTGCTTGTCTTTAGGCCGCGGCAGTCAAAGGATGCCGCGGCCTTAAGGGTGTAACATACTTCAGGGGAATATTATACCTGATACGGCATGCCGTATTTGTCAAAACGAAGACGCTAAAACACATTTTTGTGCGACAAAAAATGCAGATTACGGAACCCCGTCACCTGCATTTCAATCTTCATCTTTAAAAATTATTTCGCCCTCATATACCAACCCCAGCTTATCCTTGGCTACCTCTTCTATGTACTGCTTCGTCTGTGTATATTTCTCATACTCCTCAATTTCCTTGGTACGCTGCTCTTCCTTTTCAATCTCTTCCAGCAGCTGTGCCTCTTTGGCCTGATATCCTGCCAGTTTCTGTTTCAGTTCAATGCTTTTAACCATCACGACAATCATCAGCATGACAATTACCGTTGTTACAAGCAGCATCCCGAAACCGTTCTGACGCTTCCTGCGATATGCCGCTTTCCTCGCCATGATGCCTCCTTTCCCGGACAGTGAAATCTTTACCTGCAGCCTCAGTGCTTATGTAATACTATTCTAAGCACTTTTCTCATGCCCGTCAACTTCTTTTTTGTATATGCGCGCAATCTCTTTTCTTTCCTGTAAAAGAACCGAAAGCACGTTCCGGCCTTTTTCAGCGCCCATCTCACGGGCCAGAACAAAATCCCGGCAATTTTACGGAGTATATGGATTTCTTTTAATAGGATGACCGAAAGAATCCTGACAAACCGGTTCCCAATTATTTTTTTATAGAGAAGCATCCCGACAGCGGCTCCGAACACTGCAATCCACCGCAGCACCCCGTTGTTTTCCTTATACAGCATATAAAAAACGGCAAGGGCACATGCCACCCAGAACACAAAGTCCTCCAGAGATATAAAAAATAAGCTGTGTTTTATCACCTGCCGCCCCACCAGGATGAAGTCATAAATAAAAGTAATGACAATTCCCATCAAGACAGAGCTTCCGAGAAAATATACTTCATTGATAATGTCCTGACTCATCCTTCACCTACTTAAATAGTTTTGCCAGCAGAGATTCCCCTTTGCCGCCATATCCCGACGCTTCCGAATAGGTGAAACTGTCCATCCTGCCGTCAATGTCCACTTCTCCCTTATCCAGCGTCAGACGGCTTACATGCAGGTCTTCCCCCTTTATCATAAGCATTCCCTGGTCGGTTTCGAGAATCACTTCCTTCACGTCAAAAGACAGCACATCACACACACCGCTGATGGTACATGTCCTTCTGTTTGTGAGCATCAGTTTATGCGTCCGCTGCTTAGCGGCATTTAAATCTTCCATAAAAACCCCTCATATAATCTTTTATAGATTATATGAGGGGAGCATTTTAAATATACCGGAACAAGTCTTTCGCTTCGTCTTTTTTTACCGTTTCCTGTATGTCCAACACTTCTACCTTTACATCCTTGTTCCCGAACTGTATCGTTATAATATCGCCCTGCTTCACATTCGCCGAGGCTTTCGCAGGCTTATCATTAATAAGCACCCTGCCTGCGTCACAGGCTTCATTTGCAACCGTACGCCTTTTAATCAGGCGCGAAACTTTTAAATATTTATCTAATCTCATGGCACCCACGTCATTTATGCATTCACTAAATCCTTCAGAGCCTTTCCTGCCTTGAACTTAGGCGCTTTGGAAGCAGCTATCTTCATCACTGCACCGCTCTGAGGATTCCTTCCCTCTCTTGCAGCTCTCTTGGATACTTCAAAAGTACCGAAACCGACCAACTGTACCTTACCTTCTTTTCTTAGTTCTTCTGCAACAACATCCGTAAAAGCTTTTAATGCCTTCTCCGTGTCTTTTTTAGATAATCCAGACTGATCAGCCATAGCTGCAATTAATTCTGTTTTGTTCATCTTGAACTCCTCCTGTTAATTTGAGTTTATATTATCTGTTAGAAGTCTCTCCTATGAAACGTCTATACATATATATAGACGGTTTCCGCCAGTTTGTCAAGAAAAATCTGCCTTTCCCAATGGAAATGGGTAACAGTTCAGCCTGCGGCTTCCCTGTTACGGAAATGGCATTATAGCTGCGCATCTGCCTAGCCGAAGAAGCCACCACGACAAATGCCTGCTTGCGAAGCACCCGTCCATCCGGATTTACATCGGTTCCTGCTGTTCTATGAAGTCTTCCGTCCGGTCCGTCAGTATCTGCTCCGGCTGAATACGGTACTGCGCGGCAATTTCCGACAGGCTCATTAACATATCCCCGAATATTTCCTGCAGCCCCTGGTCTTCCGCCTCCGGCCGGAGCCGGGACAGTTTATCGGCCGCTTCCTTCAGCCGCTTTGCATTCTCCTGAAAGCTTTTTCCTGTGCCGTACAGCCTGTCCGCTTTTTTCATCACTTTTGATGCCCGGATAAGAGCCGGCAATTCCCGGGGGATTTCCCTCAGCGGGGATTCAATCCATTCTTTTCCTTCTTTTTCCCTCTGCTTAATTTCTTCCCAGTCAGCCGATGCCTGTTCGGAACCGCCGGACTCAGGCGGAAAAACATTGGGATGCCTTCTTATCATCTTCTCACTGATTCCCTCAATGACATCCGCCAAAGTAAACAGCCCTTCCTCTTCCGCTATCCGGGCATGCATGACAAGGTGCAGAAGGATATCGCCTAATTCCTCCTTCATATTTTCTGCATTTCCGGTTTTTTCATAAATGCGTACAGAGGAAACCAGCTCGGCGGCTTCCTCTGTAATGAACGGCTTCAGGCTGGCATGCGTCTGCCGCCTGTCCCAAGGGCACCCATGCTCGCCCCTCAACGTTTCCACAATTCTTTCAAAATCTTCTAAGGTATATTGTTTCTTCATTTCCATCCTTTTATACCGTCTAACGCGCGCCTAACCAGTTCTTCCTGCAGCCGCACGCCGTGTTTTGGCCTCTCCGCTGTCCGTCCTGTCCTTTATTTACGGGCGGTTGCCGCTGACATAACTGTTTTTGTCGCTGCTGTTGCCGCTGACGCTTTTGTTCCCGCTCACGCTGCCGTTACCGCTGACTGTATTTGTTATTTCTTCTTCCTTTATCAGGGAAGAGAAGGAATAAGTCACATCATTTTCTTCCTCGTCAATCTGCACCGTATAGCTTTTGGTCACATAGCCCGGCTTACGCAGGGTAACGGTATGAATTCCTGCTTCTTTTTTAAAGCTTACCGGCGCCAAACCCTTATATACGCCGTCCCAATATACTTCCACGTCTTCCGGTGACTGGATATATACCTTATAAGAACTTAAATCACTGGCAGATATTTCCGATGCATTTCCGCTTACGCTGCCGTCTGCCGTATCATCCTCCTTCCGTGACGTTCCCGGCTCTCCTTCCTCCAGCGTAATACTGATGCTAGCCAGTTCCTGCCCTACCCGTATGTATTGTGTCACCGTCTCATAGCCGTCCGCCCGTACCATCAGCTGATGCACGCCGTATTCCACTTCTACCGGGCCGCTGATATCTACCTGCTCCCCGTCAATCAGCACGGTTGCGTCGCTTGGGCTGATTGCAAATACGATTTTTCCCACTTTCGGTGCCTCCGGCTCCAGACCGCTGACATCCAGAGTCAGTTCCTGATTTCTGTATACGGTAACCTGCCTTACCTCGTCAATGCCGTTTGCCGTCAGATGCACATTATAGCTGCCCTCCGGCACTACCAGCAGCATATCTTCCGATATCTGCTGAATCACTGCCTGGCCGACCTCAATCCATCCGCCCTTCAGATAATCGTTTGCGCTCAGCCGCAGATAACCATGCCCTTCCTCCACTACCACGCTGTACACACTGTTGCCCACTCCGCTGACGGATACTACGTCGCCCCTGATGATATCTTCCAGCTGGGCATCCTTCCCTTCGGAAGATACCACCAGATTATTTCTTAAGCTGTAGATACCGCTGCCCACTTCCGCACTTTTCTTCAGCACGTCAAAGCTATACTTCTCCACATCTTCCATCACCCATGCACTGTCTGACAGCTTCATGCTGGATAACTTTTTCCTGCTTCTTAAAAATGTGACATCCACAATATCGCCGTCATGCATCTGGGACATGGACATGCCGTTGCCGTATTTATCCGCAACCAAGGTTGTTCCGTCATAATCCAGCGTATAATATTTTCCCGTTTCGATATTCATGAAGGTAATCTTCTTCTGTTCCGCATCCAATTCCCGGATGACCGCAGTGTCCGCCGAATCATAGCTTCCGGGCTGCGCAATGACAAAACCGGAATCGAATTTCTCATAATCCGACTCATATGCCATCCCCTTACTGCCGCTTCCCGCCAGAAAGCCGGTGGCAATCATCCCTATCGTCAATATAGAAAGCACCGATACTGCCACAAGTATCGGTTTCCCTTTTTTCTCAAAAAGACTTCCGTGCATGAAAACCTCCTCATCTGAATCCCAAAAAACTTATGTATTTTGTTATTATATACTAATCCGGTGAAAAAGAAAAGCCAAAAGTATCAGCCGTACATACTTTTAAAATTTTCCAGAAAACGTGTTTTTTCCTGTTCCTGCGCCAAAAGCTTCTCCAGCTTATCCATATTCCGTCCCGGAATCCATGCTTTCCCGGAATTATAGTAGAAATTGGCAATTTTCCAGAATTTTTCCGGATAAAGCAGCCGGAAATACAACTGCCGGCAGTCTTCCGGCTGCAGCGGGCGTTCCCTGCGGTAAGCATCCAGCAGCAGCGTCCCCAATTCCTGTGACCATCCGCTCTTTTCCAGCAGTTTGCGCATAAACAGATACAAATCCCTGACCGGATTATCCCGTACACACTTCTCGAAGTTCACCACGGCCATTTCTTCCGCTCCATGGCTCCCTACAATAATATTATGATACTGATAATCCCCATGGCAGATAATGCAGGGCGTATCCGCTTTTCCGTTTTCGGCAGAATAGGCAGAGACTTCCTCGGCCGTCCGTATTGCCGTATTCAAAAAATAATCGTAATTCTTTAACAGAAAAATCTCAAAATTCGTTTTCTGGCTCTTATCCTTCAGAAACTTCCTTATCTTTTTCAGTTCTCTGTTATGCTTTTCATAATCCTTGTCAATGCCCCGCTCCATTCTCTGGCTCAGTCCGGGAAAGTCCCGCAGTTCCATCTGAGCCGCTTTATGAAGCCTTGCCAAAGTCTTTACTGCCTGCACGCACTCCTTTGTGTCACGGAGATTGCATTCTTTTCCTTCGAAATAAGTCTTCAGAATATATGGCACCCGGTCCTGGTCATATGCAATAAGTTCCCCTTCCTTTGTTTTCAGAAGGCTTTCCGCCGCAAGGAATCCCCGCTCCCGGATACTTTGAAGCAGTGCGTCCTGAAAAATGACCTTATCTTTCGGTCCGTTATATTCTTTTAAAATCAATAACCCCTTATCGGACTCACACAGTATCGCCCCCCGGCCTTTCCATGTGCGAAGCACTTCTATTTCATAGTTTTCAAGCACGCTGACTGCCCTGTCGTTCACAACATAAATACCTCCCATTTTCGGTTCCTGGCCTTCTCGGCCTATCCTATCTTATGAACCTACTGCCGAAAGTATTCATACAGCCTGAGCAATTCTTCCTTCGTATTTTTTTCCGGTTCCTCCAGCACGGCCTCCAGCAGCCTGTGCAGCATTTCACCCAATTCTTTTCCCGGTTTCATGCCCGCTTCCATCAAGTCTTTTCCTGTAACCGCCAGTGTCTTTAAAGACACACAGTCGTTATCCGCAGTCACCTCATCATAAACTTCATTTACTGCTTTCAGCCGTTCTTCCTTTTCCTCCCTCCGGTATCCGCTCTGCGCCAGCATATCCGCTTTTTTCACTTCCATCAGAAGAGGAAAGATATCTTCCCCGATTTTGCTGACTGCCCTCCGCACGCCTCTCTTTGAGGGTTCCACCGGATAATCATGGTATAATACCAGCTTTTCTACCGTACGGAGCGTATCATTGTCAAACCGCAGACGGCGGAGGATTTTCCTCGCCATATCCGCACTGACGGAAGCATGCCCGTGAAAATGGTCGCGGCCGTCCGCATCCGTGGTTTTTGTCGCCGGCTTGCCGATATCATGCAGCAGCATGGCCAAGCGCAGCGTTTTTTCAGGTTTTACATGCACCATGGACTGCAGAATATGCTCCCCCACCGTATAGCAGTGGTGCGGATTGTTCTGTGCCGTCTCCATGCAGACGGCAAATTCCGGCAGTACCGTCTCGGCAATGCCTGTCTCATAACATACTTTCAGAAAATCCGGGTGGGGCGAAACCAAAAGCTTCACCAATTCCGTCCGGATTCTTTCCGCGCTTATCTTTTTCAGATTGCCTGCCATCGCTTTTATGGCGGCAAGCGTCCCCTCTTCAATAGAATATCCCATCTGCGCGGAAAAACGTACCGCCCGCATCATGCGCAGCGCATCCTCGTCAAACCGTTCTTCCGCTTTTCCCACACATCGTATGATTCCGTTATTTATGTCCTCCGCTCCGCCGAAAACATCAATCAGCCCATTCCGTTCGTTGTAAGCCATGGCATTGATTGTAAAATCCCTGCGCCGCAGATCTTCTTCCAATTGACCGGTAAAAGTTACCTTCTTCGGATGCCTGCCGTCCTCATATTCCCCGTCAATGCGGTAAGTCGTCACTTCAAACCCTTCCTTTTCCAGCATGACCGTTACCGTGCCATGCTGAATGCCGGTATCTACCGTATGCCTGAAAAGTGCTTTCACCTGCTGCGGATTGGCCGAAGTGGTAATATCCCAATCATCAGGCACACGGCCGATAACGGAATCCCTTACACACCCGCCTACCGCATATGCCTCATATCCGGCGGCTTCGATTCGTGCAATTATTTTTCTTACTTTTTCCGGCAGCTTTAATTCCATTCCTATCCCCCGCCTTTACCGAATCTCCTTTTACGACTTCATCTTATGGCACTTTTACGTTTTTGTCAACACATGCCCTTGTCATTTCGCGGAAATCAATTGGGGGTTTTATGACTGCCAGCTGCCAGACCCGGGAGCCTACGGACAGCCGGTGCCATGGGGCAAGAAAG